>JAJDBA010000254.1 GCA_029261675.1 Nitrospinaceae bacterium | reverse complement strand
CGATGGCATTTTGCCAGTTGTTTAGAGCTTCTTTTTTGTTTCCAGAGGTGTAATGAACCATCCCGAGGTTGATATGGGCTTGGGCATCTTGGGGATCCAGGCTAATGGATTTTTCAAAATTATATTTAGCGTCGTCATATTGCTTCATGCCAAATAAAACGAGTCCTTTTTTTCTGTAGATATTAGAATTTTCAGGATTGAATTTAATGGCTAAATCGAATTCTTCCAGAGCATTTTTATAAAGGCTCAACTGAGCAAACTCCAGACCCAATTGATAGTGAGATTCTGATTTTTTTACATCTATTTTTACGTCATTGGAGGTGCAGGCAGAAATGAGTGAAAAAAATAAGGCGAAGAAAATAATGTTTCTCATAGTTCAGATCCTTTGAACAATAAGTAATAGGAAGAAAAAAAGGGGCCAACCATCAATGGTTGGCCCCTGGATATTGCAAAAGTTCTAGTTGATACCGCGGGCTGGTCTAGGAAGAGCACCAGATCCTATTCCATCTCCTAAAGTAGAATTTGAATTTGCAGCACCACCTAGTGTGGAATCCTGAGCATCGCCAATGAATTCCATGGCAAATCCAGTTCCAGATGATTCAACAAAAACAATGCCCCAAATGTTGAGCTGGGCGAGGTTGTCAAACTTTTTAGTTGTGCCAACCGTTACATCTCTTAAACCTGCAGCAAGTTGAGGACGCTCACTCACTGATGTGATGCGGATAGAACCGAACTGAGCGGAGTCAACCGTATTGATTAAGTGAGTTCTGGAATCCGTAAACGAGGAATTCAGATTATTAATGGTTGCATGACTCTGGTTCACCACAAATACACGATGGGTTTCACCAGCATCTACAGTAAATATTGCCACTCGACCTGCAGCATTATTTACCGTTGTGGTCATGTCTATAACTTCCAGAGCTACTCCGATCTGTGTTAGAGCAGAGTCTAGAGAAGGATGACTGATACCAATGAAAGTATAACTGTCATTTGGAACAGCTTGTGCGTATGGTGAAAATGCTAACCGAGAGCTGAATCGGGTATCGGCCGCCTGAGTTTGTGCTTGTACTGATTGGGTGAAAACTGTAACCCCAAAAAGCATAAGCAAAATTATTTTATTAAACTGTTTCATGGATCTATCTCCTAGTTGGAATATTCATTACATTTATGGAATTTTGAGTAAACACTAAGGTGCCGCTGGACCTGATACATCAATTCCTTCAGCAGAGTTCAATACTCCTGCTGCAGCTGAATCGTGCATATCGCCAATGAATTCCATAGCGAAACCGGTTGTGTTTTGCTCTACAACCACCGCACCCCAAAAAGACAGCATCGTTGCATCTCGGTAGCCTTGACCCACCAAACCTGCGTTCGACGATGTTGTTGTCGGAGAAGTAGCAATGGGGTCAATGCGAAGGTGCCCATGCTCAAAATTGGTGGTTCCTGTAATGAATTGTGCTGTAGGAATAGAGGTCGAGTTAACTGTAGTGTGACCTGTCCTGGTAATGAATATTCTTTGCGTGGTTCCTGAAGTAATGGTAAATGTTGCTGCAGTTCCAAAAGCGGACTGATCATTTGTGATCGCGTTGACCGTTACGCCGATTTGGGAAGCCATACCCGAAAGAGAGGTGTGGCTGACTGCAATAAATGTATATGAACCGGAATCGGACTGCCAGTAGGGAGAAACGATCCGTGAACTATTTTCTATAGCAAAAGCATTCCCTGCCAAAAGGGCAAGAAAAGCCAATATTGCGACCATATTTGGAACTCGCGTTATTAGCTTGGTTTTCATTATACTTCTCTCCTATATATATGCTTCAAAATGAAATTGATATCTAGTTTGGTTAATTCTTAAAACGTTTTTTTGCCTGGCACCTCCTTTTCGATTAAAAGTTAAATAATTATGCTGTTCGCAATTAAAGGATGAGGAAAGCTCCCCTATCCCATTGAGTAAAATAGTATATATAGTCCGATGAGCTTTTGCTACTTTTAGGCCCATAACTCTTAGTTTTCATTGTAATCCCTCAAAAATAATTTTACCCCTTTATTTTCAAAGATTTGTGACCTTTACCTCCCCGTGGGATAAAATTTCAGGGCAATACTTTACATAGCCTATATCGGTAGCTACTGTGGAATTCTTTAGAATTATTTTGAAGATAGTATCATTTATCCCATTACTACTGGATACAACTTAACATATTGAGAATGAAGACTTTATTTGCTATAATTGGCTCATGCTCAGCACAAGTAGGATGTTTTTTACCAGAAATATTGGTTTTTTTCTTGGAGATATAATGAGTTCTTTAATTTGGAAAGCTCCTGTAATCTTGCTATTGGGAGGTTTTCTGTTTTTCGGTTGTGCAACCACAGATTTAGTGGATTCTCCGGAAGAAAAAAAGGAGCTTGCTCAGAAAAAATTTAGAGAAGCTCTTCAGTTTGCTTCTTTAAACCAAAGAAGTGAAATGAGGAAAGCTCTATTAGAAGCTATTGAGTTGGATCCGAACAATGCAAATTCCCATTTTATCTTGGGAAGGGAATATCGGATTAATGGTGATATTGATAAAGCTGAATCGGAGTTTTTAAAAAGTATTCAGTTAAACAACAGGTTAAAAGATGGCTACCAACAGTTGGCGCAAATTTATATGCAAAAACAGGATTGGAAAAAAGCCATCCATTATTTTAATGAAGATTTATCACTACCTGGTACTCAAGACCCTCAACAAATATATAATTGGTTAGCTTTATGCCATTACTTTCTTGGAGACCATAATCAGGCCGAAATTGAATGGAAAAAAGCTTTGGATATTAAAGATAATGCCGCCATCCGGTTAAATTTGGCTTTGGCATATCGAGATGGGTCCAAATTTGATTTGGCAAAAGTATCTTTAGAAAAAGCTGTTAAGCTGAAACCTCGCTTTTCACAAGCACATTTTGAGTTGGCCCAACTTTATATCAGAGAAAATCAAAAGGAAAAAGCTAAGGAGCATTTTAAAAATGTGATCTTATATTCCCCGAACAGCGAGTTTGCAAAGCAATCGAAGGAATATCTAAAAAACATCAGCCAAAAAAACTAGTTATTCATTATGGTAGAAAACTTCGGATCTTATTTAAAGCATGAACGTGAATTGCGAGGAGTTCCTTTGGAAGAAATTTCGGGAGCGACAAAAATTCATATTCGATTTCTACAAGCACTGGAAGATAATCGGTTCGATGAGTTACCTGGAGAAGTTTTTATCAAAGGGTATATTAGATCCTATGCCAATATCATTGGCTCTGATGTAGAAGAAATGCTGAATATTTATGAAGAGTCTGTAGGTAATAAAACTGAAAATAGTAAGGACTTAGTAACTCAATCCAATACTTCAGCCAAAACATTTTTAGGTTTTTCATTAATAGGTTTAATTATTTTAGCTCTGATTTTTGGAGTAAGATTTTTAATTTCCAGTAAAAATAATCCACCTGTAATAAATGCAGAGCTAGATGAAAAAAAAATTGCCAAACCTTCCGCGCCAATAAAAGCTCCTAAAAAGAAAACTCCATTAATAATTGAAGACGAACTATTAAAGGAAAGCGATAGACCAACACCTGAACAGTCGCAAACTCTGATAACGAAATTAGACTCTTTCAAACAAAAGCCTGACATTGAAAGTCAGGTGGTTCCTGCGGATAAGGAAAACCAATCGGTTTTAGAAAAGCCTTTAAAGTTAACCATCAAGGCTAAGAACAATTCATGGTTCAATATGACCATTGATGATTTTCGAGAAGAAGACTTCATTCTTCCCGCAGATGGGGAAAAAAGTTATTGGGCCAATAATGTTTTTCGATTAACTATTGGCAATAAGCAGGATACCGAAATAATTTTAAATGGAAAAAAGTTAGTGATTCCAGAAAGTAAAGAAAACGTAGTAAAAGACTTTATTATTAACTCTAAACTGATTGAGTGAGCCGTGGCAAAAATAGACGCATTTTTCAAGCTGATGAACGAACAAGGTGCTTCCGACTTGCATCTGGTTTCAGGTTCTCAACCTATTTTAAGAGTTCATGGGGACATGGAGCGGATCAAATACAAAGCCTTGGATAATGATGAGTTGAAGGCGATGCTTTACGAAATTGCTCCGGAGAACAAAATAAAAGTTTTTGAAGAAACGGGTGATATCGACTTTGCTTACGAAATTCCTGGATTGGCCAGATACCGTGCAAATTATTTTCAGCAAAAATGGGGTGTCGGAGCCGTTTTTAGAGAAATTCCGAGCACGATATTAACCTCGGAGCAATTGGGTCTGCCAAAAGTAATCACTAACCTT
>JAJDBA010000253.1 GCA_029261675.1 Nitrospinaceae bacterium | reverse complement strand
AACTGTTTTTCACAAATTAATAGATCAAATAGATAGTCTGATAGAGGAAATAATGGTAAAAAGATTAAAGATGGGTAAACTTTATACAAAGGAATGTAAATAGAGGTTTTTTGCAGGTGATTTTTGCGTAATAGAGCATACTGCTCCTAATGCCCTCCTATAATCGAAATTAGAGAATGGTTAATTTACCGTAATGCATGGTTCTTCATAATCAGACCAACCATCATCAAAAGGCTCGTATACGAAGTCATTAATTTTATGAGCGCTGTTATTCTTAGGAGGTTCTCGTGAAGGTTTTTGTGGCCAAAGACCAAGGTGTTCAAGTCTCTTTTTAATTACATCAGTTTCATTAATGAAACTGATGATCTTCATATCTCCCTTACATTTTAGGGCAACACAGAGGGCCAACTTCATATATTTTCTTTATATAATCCCTCCATTCCCCGATAAAAACATTCGAGGACAAGTTTTTTGAAGGGATAGGTTTTGGCTGATAATCAGCCACATCTATAATCTCAATAGATTTATCAATTGCAGTTACCGGCGGCTCGCCGGGTTTAAGAACACCCTTTTTCTTACAAAAGTGAATTAGCAACGTTTTTTATCATGTTACCCGTTGATTAGCAATTTACACTTGTATAATCAATTACCCAAAAGTGAATAGTTATCTTAGCTCAAAAATCTATTGTTTATCCCCTTCGAGGATAATTCTCACTAATGCTGCCAAGCTGCGTAGTGTTCATTTATCGTGCTAGCTCAGTCGTCCCTACGGGACTAGTTTTTTGTGTTGTAATTTACCCAGCGATAAATCACTGGGCTAAGATCGGTAGCCCAGCCGGGGCAAAAATGTTTCAGTATTTTAATTAAATAAAACGCCCTACTAACTGACCAGCACCATTTCAATACTTCATAATTCGACATTCCTTGTTCGATATTCGATATTCGTTTTTATAGTTAAACTCAACTAATTAACCAGAACAAAAACGGAACAAAAGCGATATCATTTTTGTTGATTATAATTTTTGGATTTTCACCACCACCATCGTCCTGTTGTTGATACCTTTTAAACAAAAATCATAATTGTTGCTCATCAAAAAACCTTTTTAATTTCTTTGAAACCTGCTCCACACAGGGTTTCTGGAGAATCGTAAAATGATCACCAGCTACCTTCAAGGTTTCAAGATTACCTTCAACCAATTTGGCCCAGCCTCTTGTAGGTTCTTGTTCATGCACGCTGAAGAGTACAACACGACCTTTATAGGGTTTAGGTTTGAACTTATTCATAGCTAGGGTGTTGGTTTTAAATATCTTAAAAAGTTGGTACATCTGTTCTGGCTTTAGATCAGAGGAGAGTAAATTTAAACTCTTTGCCTTGTCCAGAATTCGTTCTAATAGCTCACTCGAATTAGTATCTGGTTTTATTATATCGGGAATACCTATATTTACAGCAAAATTCATCATCAACAAGGTCTCCTGATCACACTCTCCTAGGTTATTCTCTTTGATATAAGACTCTTCAAAAGACTTCGCCTCAGATGGTGTGTAGCTGTCAATCAAGACAACCAAAGATACTTTTTCGCCGGATTGTAGTAACTGCTGAGCCATCTCATAGGCAATAAGACCTCCCATGGACCAGCCCCCGAGGTAGTAAGGACCATGGGATTGAATTGTGCGTATAGCCTCTATGTAAGCTGATGCCATCCCTTCTATACTATTCGGTTGTTCACCTCCATTTATCCCGGGTGATTGTAAGCCGTAAAAAGGTTGTTGTTTGCCTAGTAAGTGAGCCAGTACCCTATAAGAGAGTACATTTCCTCCTACTGCATGTACGCAGAAAAATGGTGTTTTGTTGACTCCTTCAGGCTGGATGGTTACCAGGGGAGAACAATGTACGCTTTCAATAGGCTGTTGTAGCCTGATTACAAGTTCCTTAATGCTAGGTCCCTGCATTAGTGTGGAAATAGGTAGATCTCTGCCAAACTGTTTATGAATTTCGGCCATAAGACGAACAGATAAAAGAGAGTGACCACCAAGATCAAAAAAGTCATCCTGGATTCCAACCCGTTCCACACATAGTATTTTTTCCCAGATTGCAGCTAATTTTTTCTCTGTATCAGTTTGCGGAGCCACATATTCCCGGCTCTCTATAAATTCAATATCCTGTAACATTAAGGCTTTGCGATCTATTTTCCCATTGGGATTTAGTGGAATCTCATTTAATAATACAAAAGTAGATGGAATCATGTAGTCAGGTAGTTTAGATTTCATGATGGTTTTTAATTGTACAATATCTACTACATTTCCTTTCTCAACTGGAACAAGGTAGGCTATAAGTTGGACACTATTATTAATGCTTTTGGCAATTACCAGGGCTTTTTGTATGCCTTCCTGCTCGTTTAATAGTGATTCTATTTCTCCACACTCAATGCGAAATCCTCTAATTTTTACTTGATGGTCTAAACGGCCTAAAAATTCTATATTGCCATCGTCTAACCATCGGGCAAGGTCTCCTGTTTTATACATCCTGCTACCCGGGCTAAAGGGATTGTTGATGAATTTCTCTTCAGTTAGTTTGGGTTGATTTAGATAACCAATGGCAAGACCATTTCCGCTAATGTGAAGTTCACCAGGAACACCCACTGGAACTGGCTTTCCATATCCATCCAGAATATAAACCGTTTCATTAGCCAATGGCCGCCCTATGGGAATGTTTCGGGAATGACTATGGAGCAGGGAGTTAGCCGTTATTTGGAATGCTGTACTAGTTATAGTTGTCTCAGTGGGACCGTAGGCATTGATAAGAAGTATTGAATTCATTGGACTATTTTGCCAAAGGTCTATTGTCTCTGGTAAAATGGCTTCGCCTCCAGCGATTACCAACCTAAGTTGTTTTTGTGTGGCTAATTCATGTGTATATGATGATACAAGGAGTAGTTCGTGCAAATAGGCAGGTGGAATGTCTATAACAGTGATCCCATATTCTGAAACTTTTTTAAGGAACTCTGCCGGAGTCCATATTTCTCTATCTCTAAGTACTATCATTACACCTTTCATTAGCCCTGGCAAGATCTGTTCTAACGAAGCATCAACATTAAGTGGCGCAAACTGTAGTACATGGTCATCAGATGAGAGGTTATAATAACTTTGTACTCCCTGAGCGTGAGTGGCAATTGAGTTATGAGATATAATTACCCCCTTAGGTCTGCCTGTAGAACCAGATGTATAGATCACATAAGCTGCATGTTCAAGTTGGACTCTATTTTCTAATTTCGCATCTGTTTTTATTATTCCATTCCATTGTTTGTCAATTACACATAATTTACACTTTTTTCCAGAGACTAAAACAGACACTCTCTCCTCAAGTCCTTCACTGGTAATTAAAATCTTCACCTGACTATCTTCCAGTATGTATCTAATACGAGTTTCTGGATACTCGGGATCTATAGGTACATAGGCCCCCCCCGCTTTCATAATGCCCAGAATACCAATGACAGTTTTCAGAGATCGTTCCAAACAAAGCCCAACTAAATCTCCAGGTTGAATTCCCTGTTTTTGCAAATATTTTGCGAGTAGGTTGCTTTGTTGATTGAGTTCCTGATATGTTAGGTTCTGCTCCTCAAACCGGATGGCTATTTTATTCGGCGTCTTTTCTGCTTGTTCATCAATCAATTCATGAATACATTTCTCTTTTGGATACTCTGTTTTTGTGTTGTTCCATTCTATTAGGATCTTTTCTTTCTCTTGCTTTGACAAAAAGTCATAACTTGCTATTTTTTTGTCTGGTTGCTTTACAATTTCTTCAATCAAATTTATATAATGTCTCATCATTCTCTGAATGGTCGAAACATTAAATAGATCTGCATTGTAATCTATTATAAATCTGAAACTCTCATTTTCTTCATAAATTTCCAGTCCAAAATCATCTGCACCTTCCTGATGAATTCCTTTTAAAGGCTCCATTGGGATGAAATCCTGAAAATTATTATTCATCTCTTTTAAACGGGCTGGGGAGATAAAGCTTTGATAGGCGTAAGTGACCTGAAATACTGGTGCTATTGCCTGATTCCGATTCACGTTCAGATTTTTTACTAAAGCTGTAAATGGATAAACAGCATGGTTAAGTCCATCTAAAATTGTTAACTGCAGTTTTTTCAGAAAATCTATAAAGGTTGACTCTTCTGACAAACTACTTCGTATAACGATCATGTTAATAAAATATCCTAATACATCTTCAAAGCGTTGTTGTGGACGACCAAATGTTGGCATACCAACTATAATATCTTCCTGCCCTGTATAGTGATGTAAAAGAACTTTAAATATGCCAAGGTACAATGTTGACAATCTCATTTGTTTAGTTTTTGCCATTGCTTTTAATATTTTAGCTAATTCAGGATCAAGGATGATATCATAAGTTTTTCCATTAAAACTCTGTACTAATGGCCGTGGATGATCTGTTGGAAGTGATAACACAGGGAGTTCTCCGGCTAGTTGCTCTTTCCAGTACTTTAGGTGGTTCCGGCCTTCCTGATTTGACAGCATATCCTGTTCCCATTTTACAAAATCATAATAGTTTGTTTTAGAAAAAGGAAGCATTGGTTTTTTGCCTTTAATATACTCAAAATATGCATTTAATAATGATTGCATAAACAAAAGCACTGAGATTCCATCAAATATAATGTGATGAATGGTTATCAGCAAAACACTCTCCTGCTCTGACACAGAAAAGAGATGGATGCGCATTAAAGGACCAGTCTCAAGATCAAATGGTTCTTTTACTTTTTTTCTCAAGTAAGAAGTCATCTCGTCTTCTTTAAGATGTCCAATCTTTTCCAATTGAAATGATAGGTTCTCAGTTGAAAGAATAGTTTGATAGGGCTCTCCATTATCCTCTAAAATAACCGAGCCTAAAATGGGGTGACACTTTATGGTAAACTCGCAGGCTTTCCTGAATAGATTCGTATTGATTTCCTGTTTGATACAAAGGGCCATGGGAACATTATAGGCAGTCATTTCAGGATATGTTTTTTGCAGCATCCAGAGACCTTTTTGGCCTTCTGAAAGGGGATATTTTTTTGTAGTCTTTTTCAGTTCCTGATTTATTTTTTTGGTTTCAGAAATTGTAAACTGTTCAGCAAATACCCCTTGGTGTTCTTCTGCCAAATATTTTGCAAAACTTCTAATGGTCGGGTACTCAAAAAATACCGTAGGAGCTAATCCGAGTTTATATTTTTGATTCAGAAGATTACTGAAATCAGTCAAAGTTATATGATCAAAACCATATTCACTCAACTCTGCATCCATATCCAAATCCTCTAGCTCCACTTTCAATAAATTGGAAACCATTTGCCCCAAAACTTGCTGAATTTTATCAAACAAGTTACCTGCATCTACCACTGAAGTAACCTCTAATAAAGCAGGGGCACTCTTTGCCCTGTACTCTATGGGATTTGTACATTGATCAAGGGGTTTTGCCTTCCAAAGCCGACGAGATCGTTTAGAAAATTCAGGCGATATTAGAGCTTTTTGAATAGTAGCTGATTCTTTGTTTTTTGGGACAATTTGATTTACCTTATTCAGAATAAGAAGTTTGATAAGCTGAGGTAAATAAGCCTCTAAAAAGTATTGGCTGATTTCATGAACAGTTTTATATTCAAAAAAGAGGGTTTTAGACAAAGATCCAAAGGTCTTTTCAAGCTCATTGGTTAGTTGCATCACCATAATTGAATCAATGCCATATTTTTCCAGAGGTTCATCAGCCTCAATCCATTGGACGGGTAATTTTAAGGTCTTCGATATTCGTTTTTTAAAATAAGCAACGACCTTTTCTTCAAACGCCTCTTTTTCGAATTTTTCTTCAAAAAACTTTTCGCTTACCTCCTCTTCCAGGTTATCCGTGGGATCAAGGGTTTTGCTAAAAAAGACAGAAAATTTCCTCAAATCACCTTCCATCACCATAACTTGCGATTCTCTGGAAGAGAGACATTGATAAAAAGCCTCAATACCTGAAGATGTCTCCATTGGTTTCAACCCCATGCTCTCTTTCATCATCTTCTCTGTTGTTTCATCCACCTCCATACCTCCTTCTCGCCAAAGAGGCCAATTGATTGAAATAGTTTGCCCGCTACGCTTTTTTAAATCAAGCAATGAATTACGATATTTGGAAAAAATATCCATAAAGGCATTACCGGTTGAATAGTCAGCTTGTCCTATGTTGCCTGTTACACCGGCTACAGATGAAAACATAATAAAAAATTCTAAATCCAATTCTGTTGTTGCCAGGTCAAGGTTAATTACTCCAGCAACCTTTGGTGCAAGAACCTGTTCAAACTCGGCTTTACTCTTTTTCAAAATAAAATTGTCACTAATCACTCCAGCGCTATGGATGATACCGTTTAGGCATCCAAATTTGTTTTGAATTTCGTGGATTAGAATTTCAACAGCTTCTTTGTTACAAACATCCACGGATTTGTAATCTACCTTAGCGCCTACGATTTCCAGCTCCTTGAGTATAACTTGTTTCTCTTTGCTCAATTCCGAACGGCCTGTCAAAATTAAGGTTACACCTTTTACCTTTTCCGTTATCTCCTTGGCAAAAATCAAACCCAATCCCCCTGTTCCACCAGTTATCAAATAGACTCCTTTATCTCTCCATGGAATATTTCGACCTTTTTCAGAACTGGTAACTTCTTCAAAGGAACTAACTAAACGTTCCTCATCTTCATAACGTATCTGTTGATCTTCAGGCGATTGGCTGCTGGCTTGTAGTTTGGCAAAAATATCATCTACTGATTCATCCTCTTTCACTTCAATTACTTGCCCAAACATTTTGGGATTCTCCAAATGCGCTGTTTTTAAAAGCCCTGACAAACCGGAAAATAGTTGTTTAGAACCGTGATCAAGAACAAGGACTTGAATTAATACATTGTTTTTGGGTTTTTCCTGAAGGATCTTCTGTATATGGCCGAACAGCTGTAAAGCGTACTCCTCAAAATCTTTTTCCAAACTTTTTTGACTAGATTCAAAATCTATGAAAGATATTTGAGATATTTTATCTTGGAATAGTTGGCTTTTTTGATTTAGGCTGCACAAGAAAACTAAGTGGGACGTGTATTCTGTGGGATTTGTACCTTGATCAAAGGGTTTTGCCTTCCAAACCGGTTTAACCATTAATGTACTAATTGCATCAGGTTTCTTCGAAATCTCTCCTTCAAGTACTCGGGAGGAAAACCCTCTCATCTTCACACAAATATTTCCATCCTCATCACAAAGCTCGATATCCAGTTTCAGAATTTTACCCGATGCACCTACGTCAGAGCCGGATTGACGGATCACGCGAATCCATGCCCACATTGACTCAGTGCAAGTATCTATGATTTCAAGACTGTCCAACGCAAATGGTAAGGAAGGTTGTAAAAGGTTGTTGCCGGGCGATAGATTTAACGCTTCCTCACTGAGACCAATTCCAATTGAAGCCTGAAGGGCAGAGTCCAAGATGCTGGGATGAAGAGTAAACCTCTCTTTTGTCTCCGAAACAGAAGCAGGCAAAGTCACTTTGGCTAACACTTCATTATCCCCTATGTAAACCTTCTCAAGCCCCTGGTGAGCGGGTCCATAATCAAGCCCTATAGCGTTGAAAGCTTCATAACACTCTTTTGGGCTTATACCGCGGTGATTAAGTTTTGCCTCCAAATCACTAATATTTAGAGGTTTAGGCTTATCAAAGGAAGTCAATATAACCACTCCCTGACTGTGTACATTGTACTCGTCTTCAGAGTTTGGATTGTCGGTATAGATTTCGTAACTAATCTCCCCATTATCTTCTGGGAATAAATTGATATTTACCTCTTGAAACTCATCCCCTACCACAATGGGCTTAATCCAAGCAATGTTTTTAAGTTGAATAATTTGGCTGTCATTAGAAAACTTACCCACAACTTGTTTGATTGCCTCTTGAGCCATTTCAAGATAAGCTACGCCTGGCAAAACCTTCTCCCCTTTCACCTGATGATCATTTAGAAAAAACTCCTCTCCTGTAAACAGCGAACTGAACTTCAACTCAGAGACATTCGAAGTATTCCGGTGTACCAAAGGATGTAGTTTCGCTTCTCTTCCAGACCTCTGACCTAGGACCTCTGACCTCAAACCTCCGTCTTCCGACTTCTGATCCACCCAGTAACGCTCTCTTGCAAAAGGGTATGTAGGGGCACTAATCCGTTGTGGTTTATTCTCTCCATAAAGTTTATTCCAATCAAAAGTCAAACCTTTGACCCAAAGCTCAAAAAGTTTGCCGTATTTCCCTTTACTTATCCAAATATCAATAATTTTGGCCATATCATCATCTGAGGTTAAGACAGCCAAAGTCACTTTATTAGGTTTAACTTGTCCAATATAAAGATCTTCTATATCATCAATGCCATTGAGAAAACCTTGAAGCTTTTCTTCAAGTTCTTTTATTGAGTGAACGATTAGCCCTAAACGTTCTTCCATCGCTTCACGGCCTATCTGGAAAGTGTAAGCGAGATCTGCCAGATTAATTTCCATCTGTTCGGATTCATATCTTTGGATAAATTGAAGCAACTTTCCAGCATACTCCTTCAAACAATCTTGGTTCATTGCTGAAAGTGGAACCATCACTGAATTTGAAGAGCACACGACATAACATTGCTCTTTACGATTGCCGGATACGTACTCCTCAATTAACACATGGGCGTTAGATCCACCTGCTCCAAAGGAGGAAATACCAGCAATTCTGGGGTATTCTTTTCCATCTATAATAGGATTTTGCCACTCCATCAACTCCTGATTTACAACAAAAGGAGTATTGGCAAAGTTTATATTTGGATTCAACACATCAGAGTGCAAGGAGGGAACAATTTGTCCATATCGCATTTGAAGCAAGATTTTAGTCACTCCTGCAATCCCTGCTGCGCTCTCACAATGCCCAATATTCGACTTTGCTGAACCAATCTGGCAATATTGCTTGTCATGACGGGCTCCCTTTTCGCTGAAACCAAACGCTTTACTCAACCCAGCAATCTCAATGGGATCTCCTAATTTAGTTCCTGTTCCATGAGCTTCAATATAACTAATCGCTTTGGGATCAATTCCTGATTCTTTAAGTGCTCTTAAGACTGCTGTTTTTTGAGCATTAGGATTAGGGACAGTGTAGCCATTTGTCTTACCACCATGATTCACCGCACTGCCCTTGATTACCCCATATATATGATCTCCATCTCTCTCTGCATCAGAGAGTCGTTTCAATAAAACAACTCCTACTCCTTCTCCGGGAATATAACCATCACCCCCTTGGCCAAAACTCTCGCAATGACCTCGACTAGATATGAATTGCCCCATGCTTAATCTAAGATATTTATTGGGATGAATGGTCACATTCACACCACCGGCTATTCCAAGGTTTATGCGCCCCTGTTTTAAATCCTGACAAGCCAAATGGAGAGTTGTCAAAGAGCTGGAGCACATCGTATCAACCGTCATGCTGGGTCCATGAAGGTTTAAAAAGTAAGAGACTCGATTCGCAATACTAGCGTAACTCCCTCCCAATACCAATGGATTTCCACGTAAACACTCCTCTACTCCAAACAATTGATAATCTCCAGACATCACTCCAACGTAAACACCTACTTGGCCAGCTAGAAACTCTTTAGCCTCTCCTTGTAAATCTTCACGTCTATAACCCGCATCTTCTAAAGCCATCCAGGTTTGCTCTAAAAATAGACGTTCCTGGGGATCCATCAACTCAGCTTCACGGGGAGAAATATTAAAAAACAGAGGATCAAATTTATCCACATCTGCAATAAACCCACCCCATTTGCTGTAATGATAACCAGGTTTACTGCGATCTTCCGTATAATAATCTCTCCAATCCCAACGATCTTTAGGAACCTCTATGATACAATCTTTGCCAACACGCAAATTATGCCAATACTCTTCTAAATTTTTGGACTCTGGATACTTGCCGGAAAGCCCTATAATGGCAATATCTAAAGGAGTTGTTTCAAAAGAATGCGTTGGTTTGGTAAGAATCGAACTGAAACTACGACGACGAGATCGTTTAGAAAATTCAGAGGATATTAGATCTTTGAGAGCTGATTCTCTCTTTTTTGGGGTAATTTGATTTACAACATTCTGATTAAGAAGTTTGACGAGTTGAGGTAGATAAGACTCTAAAAAGTATTGGCTAATTTCATGAACAGTTTGATATTCAAAAAAGATGGTTTTAGACAAAGACCCAAAGATTTTTTCAAGATCAGTGGTTATTTGCATCACCATAATTGAATCAATACCATATTTTTCCAGAGGTTCATCAGATTCAATCCTATGGACGGGTAATTTTAAGGACATTGATATTCGTTTTTTAAAATAAGCGATGGCCTTTTCTTCAAACGCCTCTTTTTCGGATTTTCCTTCAAAAAACTCTTTGCTTACCTCCTCTTCTAGGTTATTCGTGGGATCAAAAGCTTTGCTAAAAAAGGCATAAAATTTCCTCAAATCACCTTCTATTACCATAACTTGCGATTCTCTGGAAGAGAGACATTGATAAAAAGCCTTAATACCTGAAGATGTCTCCATTGGTTTCAATCCCATGCTATCTTTCATCATCTTCTCTGTTGCATCATCCACCTCCATACCTCCTTCCCGCCAAAGAGGCCAATTGATTGAAATGGTTTGCCCGCTACGCTTTTTCAAATCAAGCAACGAATTACGATATTTGGCAAAAATATCCATAAAAGCATTACCGGTTGAATAGTCAGCTTGTCCTATGTTACCAGTTACACCGGCTACAGATGAAAACATAATAAAAAAGTCTAAATCCAATTCTGCCGTTGCCTGGTCAAGGTTAATTACTCCAGCAACCTTTGGTGCAAGAACCTGTTCAAACTCCGCTTTACTCTTTTTCAAAATGAAATTGTCACTAATCACTCCCGCGCTATGGATGATACCGTTTAGGCATCTAAAATTACTTTGAATATCCCGGACGAGAATTTCAACGGCTTCTTTATCACAAACATCCACAGATTTGTATTCGACCTTAGCGCCTGAAATTTCCAGCTCCTTGAGTATAACTTGTTTCTCTTTGCTCAACTCAGAACGGCCAGTCAAAATTAAGGTTACACCTTTTACCTTTTCTGTTATCTCTTTGGCAAAAATCAAACCCAATCCCCCTGTTCCACCTGTAATTAAATAGACACCTTTATCTCTCCAAGGAATATTTTGACCTTTTTCAGAACTAGTAACTTCTTCAAAGGAACATACCAAACGTTTTGCTCCTTCATAGCGTACATATTGATCTTCAAATGACCGACTGTAGCCTTGTAGTTTAGCAATTATATCCTCGCCTGATTCATCCTCTTTCACTCCAATCACTTGCCCTAATATTTTGGGATTCTCCAAATGCGCTGTTTTTAAAAGCCCTGATAAGCCGGAAAGCGCTTGCGCAGAACCTTGCGTGGGAACAAGAATCTGAATCAAAACATTCCCTTTAGGTTTTTCCTGTAGGATCGTTTGAATGTTTTCAAACAATTGTAGTGAATAATAGTTAAAACGTTGTTCCAAAGTTTTTTGATTGGATTGAAGATTTGTCAAAGAGATATGAGGAATTTCCATTTGCAATTGTTGACTTTTTTGATTTAAGCCACATAAAAAGACTCGGTGTTCACTATATTCCGTAAGTTTCTGATTTGGATCAAGCGAATGAACAACATCCTGTTTTTCCTTCCAAACCGGTTTAACTATCAACGTACCAATTGCATCAGATTTCTCGATAACATCTCTTTCAAACACTCGAGAGGAAAACCCACGCAACTTAACACAGATATTCCCTTCATTGTCACAAAGATCAATATCCAGCTTCTGGATGTTAGTCAATGCTTTATTATCATCAGAGCCGGAATGTCGAACCAATCGTATCCATGCCCACATTGATTCAGCGCTACTCTCTATGATTTCAAGGCTTTCCAATGCAAAGGGCAACGATAACCGTAAAAGATTGTCGCCAGAGGCGTGGTTCAGATCTCCATCTAATGAGCCAATTCCGATTGAGGCTTGAAGAGCTGAGTCCAATAGGCTGGGATGAAGGATGAATTGCTCTTTTGTATTTAAAACAGAGGAGGGCAAAGTTAGTTTAGCCAAAACTTCGGCCCGACCTTCTCCATCTTCTCCCACGTAAATTTTTTCAAGGCCCTGATGAGCTGGACCATAGTCAATCCCCATAACCTTGAAAACGTTATAACACTCTTTAGGGCTAAGGCCATTTTTATTAAATTTTGCACGCAAATCGTCAAGATTCACAGATTGGGGATTGTCAAAGGCAGTTAATATTACCACACCTTGGCTATACAAAAGGAACTCTTCTTCCGGGTTTGGGCTATCGGTGTAGATTTCGTAGAAAATCTCTCCATTCTCTTCAGGGAATAACCCAATATTAAGTTCTTGCGGCTCATCCCCTACAATAAATGGCCTTACCCACACAACATTTTTGAGCTGAATGTTTTGATTGTCTTTGAAAAACTTTCCAAAAGCCTGCTTTACCGCTTCTTGAGCCATTTCAAGATATGCCACTCCAGGCAAGACCTTCTCACCTTTCACCTGATGATCATTTAGAAAAAACTCCTTCCCTGTAAACAGAGAACTAAACTTCAACTCGGATACGTCCGAGGTATTCCGGTGTACCAAAGGATGTAGTTTCACTTCTCTTGCAAACCTCAGACCTCTGTCCTCAGACCACAGACCTCCGTCTTCAAACTTCTGATCTATCCAATACCGCTCCTTTGCAAAGGGATAAGTGGGTACGCTGATCCGCTGCGGCTTATTCTCCTCATACAATTCATTCCAATCGAAGTTCAACCCTTTTACCCAAAAGCTCAAAAGTTTAGAGAACTTTTTACGTTCAATCCACTTACCCAATGCATCCTGCAACTCTTCATCTGCGGCAAATACAACCATGGTCTCTTTGTTATCTTTAACCCGCCCCAAAAAAAGATCTTTCACATCCTCTCTACCATCAATAAAACCTTTCAGCTTTTCCAAAATCTCTTGCATAGAATGAACAATAAGCCCTAAGCGCTCTTCCATTGCTTCTCGGCCTACTTGTAAGGTATAAGCCAGATCAGAAAGCCTAAGTGAAGATTGACCATTGACCATTGATTGCTCGGATTCATAATTAACGGATAGATAAGTATGAAGGTTTTTTACCATCTCCTTTAATCGGTCTTTGTTCTTCGCCGACAGTACGATCATTACAGGAGTTGGAGATGGTTCAACAATACTCCTGACCTTCTGCCGGTCAGGGATATACTCTTCAATCACCAAATGAGCGTTAGATCCTCCAAATCCAAAAGAGCTGACTCCTGCACGCCTAGGAATTTCTTGCCCTAAATCATTTTTAAAACGTTTCCACTCTTTATTTTGTTCTACAATGTAAAAAGGAGATTTTTCTAATGAAATATAAGGATTTAGCTTTTTAAAGTGAAGGATTCCTGGAATCATTTGATTCTTCATAGCTAATAGAACTTTAACTACTCCCGCAATACCTGCAGCAGACTCACAATGACCTATATTGGTTTTTACCGTTCCCAATCCGCAAAAATGATGAGGAATGTCGGGATCTATCTCATAAAATGCTTCTTGCAGGGCTTGGACTTCAATGGGATCCCCTAAAGACGTACCAGTACCATGAGTCTCAATATAACTGATGGTTTCAATAGAAATACCTGATTTTTGATAGGCTGTCTTGATCAATTCTTTTTGAGAGTTGAGATTGGGAGCGCGTAGAGAATTAGAATGGCCATCATGATTGATAGCAGCGCTCTTAATTACACCATAGATTAAATCTTGATCCTCTAAAGCTTTACTATATGATTTGAGAGCAACAGCTCCATACCCTTCTGAACGAACAAACCCATCAGCACTTTCATCAAAAGTTTTGCATCGACCATCAGGAGACAACATTTTTGCATGATGACAAGCGTGATAAATACGAGGTGTTAACAACAGATTAATTCCACCCGCGATAGCCAAACTACTTTCTCCACGATATATTGATTCTACTGCGTGATTAATAGCTACTAATGAACTAGAGCACGCAGTATTAATAACTTCACTGGGGCCATGAAAATTAAACCAACGGGAAACACGATTCGCAATCATGCTCATGTGTACTCCGGAATCTAGGTATGCTCCATAATGCTCTGTATAAGAAGAATCTTTAAGAACTAATTCCGCATAATCGTTATTGTGCGCGCCGATAAAAATACCGACATCTTTTCCTGATAGTTGTTTAGGATTGTACCCACTATTTTCAAGAAGGCTCCAGATAAGTTCCAGGATTTTGCGTTGTTGCGGATCCATACTTTCAGCCTCAAGGGCCGAAATTTGAAAAAAGGATGCGTCAAACATGTCTACATTATTGATAAATCCACCCCAATCAGGAAATAAGCTATCTAGTTTAGTATGCTCATTTTGGTTTTGATTTATAATTTGTGGTCTACTTTTGCAGATTGAAGATATACAATCTCTGTTTTGGGATAAATTTTTCCAAAATGTATCCGGATCTATCGCTCCTCTTGGAAAATGACAACTCATACCAATAATGGCAATGTCCTCTTTCTCTTTTGTTTGTATGGTTGTTGTGATTTGTACCGGCTTCGCTTTTGGAAAAGACAAAGAGTTTTTCTTACCTTTGATTTGTATATCTATATAGTTTGCTAGTTGTGCGAAGCTAGAATGTTTAAACAACATCGCAGGTGAAAATAAGAGATTAAAAACATCTTCTATTTTTTTAGAAATCTGTACATATTGGATTGAATCTAAACCCAGCTCCCCAAATGTTAAAGCATTCTCAATGGTATTCATATCAATTTTGAGTTGTTCCATAAAAACTTTTTCTTTTAAAATGGATTCTATTTCATTGTTTCTCTCCATTTGGGGTTCCCCAACTTCTGTTGGAGTTTGTCTTCTAAGGGATGTGAAATTACTAGATTTGTATTGATACAAAATGGATAGTTCTTGTTTCTTATAGAGAAGTTTACAAACTTTTCTTTGGATTTTACCACTACTGGTTTTAGGAATGCTTCCTGGCCCCACTAAATTAATTTCAGAGAGTTCTAGGGTATGGAATTCCGAAACAGTGGTTAACATCGCGCGTGTTATTTCCGCATATTTCTCCTCCTTCAATGTAGAATCAATCTCTTGGACTACAATCACTTTTTCGATCTGATCAATTTCACATGAAAAAACAACAATGGGAAGGGGTAGGTCGTGTAGATGTTTCTTAATAGTCCATTCGATATCAACAGGATGGTGATTTTTGCCATGTACTATGATCAATTCTTTTTCACGACCAAGAATGTAAAGCTGATTATCCTCTATGAACCCAAGATCACCTGTACAAAAATAATTTTTTAGCTTTCTATTCATAGAATTTCCAGAATGACTGAGATCTGATTCTTGCCCTTTGTTCCAATATCCAACTGCAACAGAAATAGATTTTACCCAAATTTCCCCTATTTCATTAGAACAACAATTTTCATAAGTTTCAGGATGAATACATAAAATTTTAATACTATCTTCAATCTGACCACAACTTACCACAGATTTACACTTTTCCTCCTGATCCAAATGTTTAACTTTACCTTGTTCTACTCCAGTGATATCTAATGAAAGAAATACTGGTACTTCTCCTAGTTTTTTTGTGGTAACAGACCCTATTTCAGATAAACCATAATGAGGAGTGAATGCGTTTTTATTGAGCCCTATCTCCTTAAACTTCCTTGTGAAATTTTCATAAGTCTCCTTTCGAATTGGTTCTCCTCCACAAACAATTGTCTGGAGAGATGTAAGTGAATTTTTTTTTACAATGGAAAGGTCAATGTTAGAGTAGCAATAATCAAATGCAAAGTTAGGAGCGGCAGTATGAGATGCTTGATATAAATCAATATTGCTAAACCACTCTTCAGGGTTTTTAATAAAATTATTCGGTTGAAGAATAAAACTGGAAGCCCCTCGTAAAATTGAGGTTAGGAAATTAAAATGTAAACCAAAATTATGAAAATGAGGCATCCAAGAAACAATTCGGCTTTCTTGCGTGATACCCCATTGTCTTGCCCCTGTTGAAGCTTGAGAGAATAAATTTTGATGAGAAAGCATAACCCCTTTAGGCTGAGAAGTTGAACCCGATGTATAAAGTAGAATAGCCAGATCCTCTGGCGCTTGATTTCGTATTTTTAGTCTACGAGGAAATTTTGCTGATAACTCATTGATATCATAAATATCCAATAAAACAATATCCTGCATTCCAGCCATCTCAGTGTTCCCCTGTAAAGCGGTGGCCTTTACTATTTGTTTCTCAAAGATTTCTTTAAAAACTCTATTTGTGAGAATGTATTTTGCTTTGGAATCTGCAAGAATAGGCAGTGTCTTATTTATGATTTCATCTTCTTGAGAAGTGTCAGTAATCGGAAGCGGCACAGCGACAATATTCAAACAAAAACAGGCTAGTAAACTAAAAATATAATCGTCTCCCTGATCACAAAGGATAAGAACAGTTTCCTGTGATTTTATATTTTCCTGAAGAATTTTTTCTAAGTCATCCACTTTTTGATAAAGCTCTTTCGCCGTATATGACACAAAAGAGCTGTTATTTCTCTGAAACCTCAATACTTCTTTATCAGGGAATTTTTTATAAGAACAGATCATTGAAAGCCAAAATGCATTCACTGTTTCTCCACAAATTTTTCTTTTTTTATTTAGTTTCATTATTTATCTATAAAATAGGTAATTGGAAATTTTTCTGTAATAAGACCAAGAGTCATTCCGTTATGGTAAATTAAAAACGTCCTGGATAAAATTATTGTTTCAGGGGATTCTCCAAAATAAGTCGATATTTTTTCAATCAACTCTGCTTCTTGTTTTATAATCCCCTTGTATAATTCCAGTTTTTCCTCGTTCCATATGACTCCAATGGGTTGATCAGTTTCTAATAATTTATATTGAATCGAACGAGGAAGACGTTCAAACACAAAATATGATTTTGCATATAAGTAATTATTTGTCTCCCCTGCTAACAATATTTCCCTAAAAATCACAGGTGTTTTTGCCGGGCAATTTAATTCCTTGGGAATTCCTTCAAGGATTATATTTTGATTTATTTTTTTTACCTTGATCTCTTCACCTGTATAAAGAGTAATCAGATTCGTGATTGTACCGTTTGTTTGTAATAAAACTCTTTGAAATAAACCAAGAGTTTCCTCATTGGGCATTGGAATGTGCGTCATTTTAGATTCTCCTATCATTACACCAATAATGTAATTCTATGCCATTTCGGGGAATAAAAGACTAAAGTCTTAATATTCCGGAATTTAATTTTAGGTTACTAAATTTGTTACTGCGGGAGCAGTCTTGCAGGCTGCTTATAAACGTTTCAGAGCGACAGCAAAATCACATTTAACTATAAAACAACACATTTACACGATACGCATTCAAAACGTTTATTAGGACGAAAAAAAACTAAAACAGTAAAAATAAAAACCTTATTAAATCATCTCTAGTTTTTGCTCTGAACGAGCAAAAAGCAAAATAAATTTTGCACTCCGGACTTTTAACCAATTAGTACACATACACAATACATGCCATTTTGGCATAAGTCATTACCAGCATAAGACTTAAAATGGAAATGCCTTTACTATTTAAATTACCGCCTTCGTCCGTTAACCAACATAAAGTTGGTTAACAGTGATACCATACATCAAACCATGATAAAAAAATAAAAATGATTATACTTAAATACAATTTATTACGATGTTTAAAGAAATTCAGTTAGATTTTAAATAATTTACCAATTATCAAACCATCATTATCTCCCTGAACAACATCAAATGCAAAATTATAGATCACCACTATTTTAAAAAATACTACTTTTAATTTTTGGAAACAGGTATTGTTTCGATCTTTCCAGGATTTTCATCGTCTCCGTCTCTAGTGGGGAAAGCTTTATTCCAATCACCCTCACAAGCATCACGTATATCTTTAATAAGCTCGTCTGCCTTTGTGTGGCCCATTGAATGCATAAAATAAACATGTGAAAATGAACGTTCCTGGTAAATAAGCTTCTCCTTATCTATAGGCACAAACATACGTTCGTTATCAATGGAGTATTTATATGTAATTTCCGGATTAACCATTCTGAACCTTACTGTTAACGCCATTTTTGAACGCGCTATCCAAAGGTCTATTTTAGGGGCTTTCTCCTGAAGTTCCTTTTCCAACTCTATTATTTTTTCCAAAAAATATTTGGAAACATTTTCACATTTAAGGGCCTTCATCATATTGTCCGTATAACTCATGCGTGCAAAGTAATCCCAAGCGAGAATGGGTGAAAGTCCTGACCGCGAACCGCCTAGGGTAGTATCCGGTGAACCAATATAACCAACTTTGGCTGGTGGCTTAAGCTGATATTTGGTGCGTGTCATGAATATTCCTGAAGGGACGGGAAAACCGAACCATTTGTGCAGAGAGCAACCGATACTCATAACAACTTCGTTTCGGAAATCAAATTTAGGAGGCTCATCTTCGATTTTTTTCTGGTTATAGGCCATCTCAAGAAAAGGCAGATAAGCAGCGCCAAGGGCTCCGTCCACATGCACCCAGAAACGTCTTCGTACGTCAGTAAACGACTTTCCTTCGTCGTCCTTATAATTAAATTCATGTTCCCATAATCCTGGATTTTCCTCACCAAGTTCTTTAAGCATCTTATTAACGCCAGGCACATCATCATAAGCACCTTTCCACGTTGACCCCACATTCAAAACGATAATTACAGGATAACCTTCTTCAACAAAAAATTTAACAAGTTTCTTTAACATTTCCACATTAACTTGCCCTGATTTAGGGTTATTGCTGTCAAAAGCATGCGATGGGACGCCCTCCGGCCATTTCCCTTTGGAATTTCCATCAAGGTGTTGAGTAATCGGACAATCACCAGGGTAATGCTTCTCCCCCTCTTCGTGAAAAGTATTTATTCCCAACACACGTGCACCTTTGACTATGGAATAGTGCGCATCTTCTGAAAAGAAAAGTATAGGGTTTTTATCTTTATCTTCTTCACATGAGCACAAACAAACAGTATCTTCCAGCGGAGTTTCCTTTCCACGAGCAAATCTGTCAAAATTCTTTCTAGGATCGTTTTTCTTCTGTATTAACATACGTCCCTTTAGATAGTCACGAGCGTTATAAAGACCGTAAATGTTTCCTTCAGTAAATCCCATTGAGAGAACATATCCCCAGTATCGGTTGGATGGATGCTTTTTATCCTCAATATGTGGCCATTCAATGTTCCACATGGAGGCAAAATAATCCAGGACTGCCCTTTCACAAAACTTGCTATTCAGGGTAAAAAGACCTCCAGTAAACGGATCGCCGATATTATTAACATGCATATTCAGTAACCATGCAAAATCTGAATATCGTTCATCCTGATTAGCTTGAAATCCCATAAAATGAGAGTGCTGTGTATCTATAACATTCTTGAGTTGTTTAAGCGCTTCTACCCGTCGCTCTTCAGTCATTCCATTTGGAGGAATTTCAAATAATTTATAGTCAATTGCGGGGAATTTACCTCCCGTACCTTCCGGCGGCACAGTTACGTATATTTCATTGGGATCATCATCCGGTTTTGTAGCCTCAGCACCATAAGGAACTTGTTGCTCCCACGGCAACTGCAAGGGACCAAATGTAAAATTCTCATTTTTTTTAGATTTTGCCATAGTAATTACCACCCTTTCGTAAAATTTAAAATTTATATTGAACGTATTAAAGTATACGATATATTATTAACATATAACTTTCTTTTAGATCTCTATTTCTGTAAACAATTTTGGTTAAAATTGTTAAATATGCCCTAGTCATGAGCCTTCGCCGTTAGCTTTTTTCCTGTCAAGTGGTTTTGACATCAGAAAAAAACTGATTACCAACTGTCGATTGTCCTTATTTGGGGCAACACATAATCATAAACAGTTTATAACTCTTTGATATATAGTGAATGACAACAGAATTGTCCCATTTTGTAACAAATATCCCTTTTGGGGTAACTCTACTATATTTAGCGTGTTAGTGATATCCTATCCTAAAACACAACTTCACAATTTCAAAAATAATAGTACAATCAAATACCACTTTCAACATAAAGTCTCAAAAACCTACCCATAAAGACCAACACCATAAACTGCAACCCTTTAACTACCGATAACAGGTATAATATTTTTTGTAAGATTACAATAATCACTTTGAGCTGAGTTAATATACATTATGTCACCATACTAAGTTTTACACAATATGCTCCTGAAAAGCTTTATCGCTTAGTGTATTAGCCATTTCCATTTCATTATCATTCTATGGCAAATCGTAAACTCCTTAATAAAAAAAACCATTTTAATTGTTTAATGTTATTTGTCAAGTGCTTTATCTTACTAGTATGTGTTTATTTATTTCACATTACATTATTTCCATATCTCACATGCTAGTACACATCATTAATACACTTCTAAGGCTAACATTATTTCATATTTTTGCATACAAAAAGTACTGCAATAAGCAAGAAACATACCAAAACAAAAATAATGTAGTTTATTGAAACTTACTGTGTTTAAATGGAGTGTTATCAAATCTAAAAAATGAAATTTACGAACGGATCATGAGCATAAAATTCCCCAAAAATTTGGCATGATTTGTTTTAATAGTACTATACGACTGGGGTGGTGAAAATCCAAGAATAATAAACATAAAAAGTGATACCATTTTTGTTCCACTGAAAACCTAAGCGTTAATAACACACCCCTCGTTCTTCTCTAATAAGAGGGGAACGAGGGGTGTGTTATTAACGCTTACCTTATTTCCTCTTTCGCAAAAAGGAATAAAAACAGGCTTAGTTATTTTTACAAAGTAGAAGAAATATACTGGATTTTCACTACCTTAGTATACGACTAAACACATTCACCTCCAACCCCTTATTAACATCCCGTCCCTTTTATTTATTCATAGTAATGAAAAACTTTTTATACTAACCATTAACCTAAAGAGTGCTAAAGAATACCCAATTCATTAAGTTCAGTAAAAATCCATAAAAATTCAAATTTGATAATATGAGACCAGCCACATACTTTCATTGTAATTTAAAAAACAGTAAGAACTTTCAAACTTAGGAAACCTGAGTATACTATACTAATCGGATTCCATTTTTTGAGAAATGAGAAAATGTGTACTTGTTGAATATTACTATACTAGTGAAACTTTATTTTTTTCAAAATAAACAATCTTCCTATATTGCCCTGAAAGGGCTTAACATACCAGCCCAGGGCAACGCCCTGGGTTTTAAAGTAACCCCACAACCTCAAGCCCTGTAAGGGCGTAACATAGAATTGCTGAAGCTAATAAAAACAGCATGTTACGCCCTTACAGGGCTTGAGATTGTGAGGTGACCAAAACCCAGGGCGTTGCCCTGGGCTGGTATGTTAGGCCCTTTTAGGGCAAAATAGGAAGATTGTTTATTTTAGAAAAAATAAAGTTTCCCCAGTATAGCAAAATAAATTTTGCATTTCGGAGTGCGAAATTTATTTTGCTAGTGACATTTAGTAATGTGTTCATTAATTTACATTCTATCTTCTCAATTTCTCCAAAAATGGAATACGATTAGTATAATTGGATTCCATTTTTGGAGAAATTAAAAATAGATACTTTTTGATTGTAACCTATAGTTCATATATTCATTCATTAATTTACGTTGCTATCTTCTTTATTTCTCAAAAAATGGAATCCGAATTGTATCTTCTTTAAATTTCCTGGTAAACTAATCGGAAAGTTACTGTTTTTTTGTCACCCTTCATTGAAGGAATAAAAGTAGTTTACACTTTTTCTTTTACACAGAACAACGAAGCATTTTTATTATCCACTTCGAGGATAATTCTCACTAGAGCAAACAAGCTGCTCAGTTTTTATTTATCGAATTTCATCTAGTAGAGTTGGTATCGTTACACCAATAATGTTATTCTACGCTATGGAGGGGAATAAAAGGCTAAAGCCTTAATTCCGGAATTTAATTTTGGATTAATAAATTTGTATAAGCTCAAAAAAAATTTCTGATTCTAACGTTTTCTGCGGCTAGTTACGGTAGCCCCCCATAGAGGAGGAAACTAACAAATTTTCTAGCCAATTTTTACGGTACACAAACCCATTAA
>JAJDBA010000252.1 GCA_029261675.1 Nitrospinaceae bacterium | reverse complement strand
ACTTATGCAAAGCTCTCCTTAAATAGGAGGTTACTTCATGGCAACGGTGTCTAGATTCGAGGTGGTAGAAGAAACTGGTATGGGTTCTTTTACATGGTTTTGGAAAGAAGTGAGTACTCGTTGTCCCATTGCTAATTGCATTTCTCTATCTGAAACAGTGTCTTTAAAAGCTAGGTTGGAAGAACCTACAATCTTTTCGCCCTTATAGGACACATAAAAATAAGGAACAATATACTCTCCTGGACCAAAGGGAATATCGGCTTCATCCACGCCCATTGCGTTGGTTTTCATCTCGGCGATTAGATTGGCTAAATAAACAGCTTCTGGTTTTCCCTCTGCGTCTTTTTTTATGGCTACGGCATCAATAAAAACAATTTCTTGCCTTGGGTTTTTTCCTGCAAAGAAGGGAACAAATCGATTAAGAAAATCTTTCTGTTTTTCTGAATCTGATTTCGCCCCTAAGCCATCATGGGAAAAGTTTACAAATACAAGAGGGTCGTGCTCTGGGTCATTGGCTTTGCGTAAGCTAAGCTTCATGTTTGTAACATCCATCGCGGCTGAGCCATCGGGGCGTACATGATCCATTTTAATATATTTGTAGCCATCTCTTTGTTCTGCCGGAAAGGCAGCCTGCAACTCTTCGAGGGCATTGAGGGGCTTAACAGCCTGTCCTCTTGACCCTTCCGGTCGTGTATGTGTGTGGCTGGTTTTTTGAAGCCCTGGTATATTTGCGGCCACTTCTATGGGTTTGAAGCCGTCATCGTTAGCAGCTTTGTTCATGGCAGAAGCGGGGCGTTCAATCGTTGGCGGGCTTAGGTTGTTTTTAACTTCTTCCGCACTCAAGGTTCCCGGTACAAAAGCAGCACCAAGGCCGAGAAGCAAGCCAGTTGCTTCCATAAAAGAAAGTTTGTGTGGCGATGTTGTCGTCATTTTTTTTGGCCTCCTCCTTTTGGGCGGGGATATAATCAACCCGCAGGGCCTGTAATTCAGCAATAGTATTACATCTTTTTGCGGGTTCCCGTCAATTAACACAGAAATCCCACATTAAAAGAAATTTTATTATAACCGATTTTACCGTAATCCGAAGAGCATTGTTTTCCATTGGGGGAAAAGCCTTTCCCCTGGCCTCAAACCGGTTTCAGTTTTCGGCGCACCCCTTTCCAGCGGGGACACCCCGCAACGCCCCGACTAAAAGAACCACTTTAGAAAAAATTATCGATCCCGGTTTTGATCCTGATCTTGTCCTCTATTCTGATCCCTATTGGCCTCTTGCTCTTGAGGGCCTCTTCCATCTTCCGCCGCGCGATCTAAAACATTACTCACACCCTTCTGGTATTCCCTGTTGTAGCTGTTCAATTTTGCCTGGTGAGTATTTCTTGTTGTTTTATAATATCGGATCGAAATTTATTATACGTCTCCGACATATTTTGGAAAACAGCCATAGCTACCTCTTTTTGGTCTCTCCCTATTCCAATATCGAGATCCCCGTGTTTTTGTGCGCCGCCGTAAAAACCAACACGGGAATTATTAGGGTTTTCATCATTATCCTTAGCCCAGAGATAACTGACCATGATGCCCGTTTTTTCGGCGAATTTTTGGGCGGCGTACTCAACGGCCCCTTTGACATGCTTGTTTTCACCATAAAGAATAACCGCTATGCGGCCTGTCGAGAAGCTGTATGGGGCATCTATTAAGTCTTCGCCTGTATAATCCCTGACATCACTGGTCACA
Source organism: Nitrospinaceae bacterium (assembly GCA_029261675.1). Taxonomy (GTDB): domain Bacteria; phylum Nitrospinota; class Nitrospinia; order Nitrospinales; family VA-1; genus UBA8687. Next base: position 3,395 of record JAJDBA010000252.1, on the reverse strand, counting down.
AATTTCCCGGCAGGAGGGGGTGGGCGCGCTTTCGTGCTGCTCGCCCCTGACCCCTCTTCCTGTGGCGGACCCTTTTTTATGGGTGCTTCTGGTTCTTCAATAATGAACGGTGCGACATGTGTTCCGTAAGCCTGTTGTAAAGAGAAAAAAACAGCCCGCACCATATCATCGTGAGTCATATCATCCCTAAGAGTAAATGTATTATAGTCTCGACCATCCGCATGAGTGGAAACAAAAGCTGTATGCGGGTTGCTATCATTATCTTTGATTACAAGCAGTGTTGTATCGTGAATATTCATAGCGAATATTTTACCAGCTGTTTGTACGGCAGCTTCTATAGTGGGGTTTGTACCTTGCAGCATGATGGCAAGACGGTCATTGGAAGAGCTATTAGGAGCGTCTTCTATGATTTTTTGATCGGTCTCTTCCGTCATATCCTCTGTGACCCAGTGGCCGACACTCCGCTTTATTTGTTTTTTATGTAATTCCTCGGCAAAACCCGAACTAATAAAAAGAAAATTGGCAAAAAAGAAAATCTTCAGAATTAATTTCATATTCTTTTACATGAGAATAGGTGAATTTATAAAAGGCTCTAAAAAACTGAAGTGCTAATAATCATCAACTTTAATTGCCCCGCCCTTGGCCAAGATGGCCGCCTCTGAAATAAGCTTCCGGGCATCCGCATTCACAAATAGCTGTCTAATGGGAACCCCGTCCACAATCACTTGCATTACAGTAGCCTTCCCAAATCTAGAAAAAGAAGAAGTTATCTTATAGTGTTCAACCTGTTCTTCTCGTAAAGCGGTTGCAAGGTTTTCTTCCAGAATTTTAGGGTCAAGCTCAGGCATCGCTGCATAATTTACGTAAATGGCAACGCCATTTTTGTGTTTTAAAGAAAAGGCAATGGCTTCATCTACTGCACAAACGTGCGGGCTGGCATCCTTTTCCTCCATGCATTCTTTGTAAGTTGGGAATTTACTTTTTTTAGACAATTCTTCTGCAAAACTTAAGCTAAAAAACAAAAGAAAAAACCATGTAAGGACTAAGTAAATTCCCAATTTAAAATCACTCATATTTACCTTTGTTTATTTCTTTGCGAGTTTCTTGGTTATCCAGTGGAGAGTGGCCTGTGTTTGTAGGTATGGTTCCATTTCATTCCAGTTTTCAACGATAGAGGAAATGTCAATGTTCTGGCCATTGAACCAGTAATTTATGTTTCCCGAACCTTTCGCATGAGCAATAAGTCCAATGGAAGCTTTGTAAAGTCTCTGCGCGCCACGAACTCCCTTAAACACAGCTTCTTTTTTTTCATCAGTGTTGTCATAAATAACAATAACTGTTGTATCTGGTGTTCCTTTTGTTGCTTTCCCAGCCATTACACCTACTAAGAATGGCTCAATATGCCTAAAGTCTCTATAAGGGGCAGTAATGAGATGTGGTTGGGAGTTAGTTGTATTATTTTCAATGGCAATTGCCGGACCAGAAAACACACAGGTAGCAATAAATAGAAATACCCATGAAAGCATAAACTCTAATCTACTTGGCACCTTTGTCATTGAATCCTTATCCCCAGCAGAACACTAAATGGTAATGGAGAGTGTGCTTATTTTGTAATAGAAACGGGAATGCCAACATTCATTTTTCTTGGGCCACCGGGGAGATTTCTCCACCCTTAGCCAAGGTAGCCTCATTTGTAACACTCTGCTCGGCTTCTGCTGCGCCATCGATACCGTCTGACAAGCCCATTTCCGAAAACATAAGAACAAAGGGAAAAAAGACGAATTTCAGAAATAATTTCATAGTCCCATCAAATCAATTAAAATCGAACAAAAATCACCGGTCACGGTTTTGATCCTGATCTTGTCCTCTATTTTGATCCCTATTGGCCTCTTGCTCTTGCGGTCCTCTTCCATCTTCTGCGGCGCGGTCCAAAACATTGCTTACACCCTTCTGGTATTCCCTGTTGTAGCTATTCAACTTGCCTTGATGGTCGTTTCGAACTTCCCTGTCTGCCACCTGCAATAATTGATGATTGGGAATCGACCGCCGCTCTCCCTGATATGTATTTTCCAGCGCGGGATTATTGTTTTTTGATAAATCTTCGTGTTTTTGTTTAAGCCTTTTATCGAATTCCTCTGGACTCTTAAAATTCGAAATTTCTTCCCGGGTTTTATTCGTCAGGTCACTTCTCAGATCAAACATCTCCTGACGCTCTTCGTTTTTGAGCTGATATTGCGCAGCCCTTTTTTCTAGCTCAACATCGGCAGAGTTGTTAAAGTTAGAAGAGATGTTTTCTTGTTTATCAAGAGACGACATGGCGCGGTGCCTGTTTTAAATGAATAAAGGATAGTTGATATGGAACCTCCCGATTTTAGCAAACTCATGGAAAATCCGGAAAAGGAATTTAAGGCTTTAGTGTATAGTGATATTTTAAGACGGGCCGACGTCTGGCAGAAAAAGGGTATCAAAAACCGAACGATCTGCGAAGGAATCTTGATGGCTTCTCTGGAATGGATCTATCAGGAAGAGGATTTCCGGGAATGGCGTTGGTTCTGTCGGCATGTGATTGAACAAGCTGAGAACCACAAAAACCGAATTGAAGAGATTTTATTAAATCAGGATAACTAATACGCTTATTTACATAATCACTAAGAACCCAAAATCCTTCCTCATTTTAAAATGAAGGAGGATTTTGTGCATCTACCTTATGGATGAGAAATTAAAAAAATTGGAGCCCGAGCTTACCGGGCGAATTTCCAATACCCCTGTTCCCCAGCCGGAGCCCGAAGGCCATTCCTATTTGGAAGAAACTCATCCAGAAGGAAGTGGGATTGAAAACCTGCTAAAAAGCCAGCAGGGCTACATTGTTGGCCGTATGGCCAACGAGTTTCTGAGGCTGGACACAGATGCCCATCTTGTCACCGTGGCACCCACCGGAGCAGGTAAGGGCCGGGGTTGTGTGATTCCCAATCTATTGGATCACCCAGGCTCAGCCTTCGTGGTCGATATCAGAGGTGAAACGGTTGCAAGAACTGCCGATGCTCGCCTTCTCATGGGTCAAAATGTCATTGTGCTTGATCCCTATGAAATTACCGGAGGAAGATGGGGAGCGGATTCTTTCAATCCACTCAGTATTTTAGACTTCGACGAACATAATTTTGAGGCTGATGCCAACCGTATCACCCAGGCCATCATGTTTGACCCCAAGGGACGCGGTAGCAATGAGCCCATATGGGACGATTCCACCCGTTTGGCTATGAATGGCGCATTGCTCTATATGTGCTCCTGCATGCCAAAAGAGCAGCGAAATTTAATCGAATTTAGAAAATTATTCAGCCTCAATCAAAACAATAAAAATCAGCTGGCAAAAGAGGTTACCGAAAAAGTCGCGGAAC
>JAJDBA010000251.1 GCA_029261675.1 Nitrospinaceae bacterium | reverse complement strand
TGGAGATCATCCGCATCGGCACTCGCGTTCCCGGTACTCTTCCAGCAAGGATCACTGAAAATCTGTGCTCTATTTTGAAAAAATATCATCCGTTGTACTTCAATATGCATTTCAATCATCCCGAAGAATTAACTCCTGAGGTTGAGAAGGCCTGCGCCAAGCTTGCTGACATTGGAATTCCTTTAGGCAGTCAAACCGTATTGTTAAAAGGAGTAAACGATGACTCTGCAACGATGAAGGCCTTAATGCAAAAACTATTGAAGAACCGCATAAAGCCCTATTACATCTACCAGGCAGACATGACAGAAGGAACAGACCATTTACGTACCTCGGTTCAGAAAGGTCTCGACATTATGAAAGACCTCATGGGTCATACATCGGGCATGGCTGTACCCTATTTCGTTATTGATGCTCCAGGCGGGGGTGGCAAGGTCAGGTTACTGCCTAATAGTGTCATCGAACATACTGAAGATGAAGTTGTCATCACCAACTATGAAGGCAAAGTTTTTCGTTATAGCCAGCGAAATGGAAAAAATGCTTTCTCCAATGGCAGTAACAAGTCAGTTCCGCAAAATCAGGATACATGTCAACTGCCTGTCTGAGCGAGTCACTCCTTTTAAATATCCTTCCAGCATTTTCTTCTTCCTGATAGAATCTACTATCTCTTCCATGGAATGTTCATGGTCTTAAACCCAAGTCGGCTGAACCTGTGAACCGTACCTCTATTCTAAGAGAACCTCTTCTTCTGTTTTTAGTGGGCGCGTGCCTGAGCATTTCGCAGTTCGTAATGATCCGCGATTTCGTAACCATTCTTTATGGTGAAGAGGTTGTTATCATCCTCGTGACCGCCGCATTTTTTATGGGGCTGTCCATCGGTTATTTTCTATCGCTGAAATTTTCTGAGAAATTTTTTCACAATTCGTTTCTTGCCATTGTTTTTCTCCATCTGACGTTTCCTTTTTCTTACCGAATGCTCGCGGCAGAAATTGCACGGTCACATCTTCATGGCTATGCATACGTTGTTTTGATGTTTGTCTACGCCCTGATTTTCAGCTCCATTTTTGCAGTGTTTCTGCCTCGGCTAGTCCACGAAAAATCAGCGGACAAAGAATCCACCCTGCAAAAAATGAAAGTTCTATATTCAATGGAACTGATCGGCTTTGCAGCGGGATTTGCCATCGTTGGGCTGAGCTGGAATAAAGGCGTCGACTTTATTCTCCCCATTTATTGGGCTTTGCTTGCGGTCATCATTCATTTGGCGTTGCAGAAAAAAACATGGACCATAGCTTTTATGTTGCTGGCAATTGTTAGTAGCAACTCCATTGAACGGATAGACCGTCAAACCACCGCCCTGCTTTATGAATACAAGCACCACTTCGATGAAGCCGAAACTTTATTAACTATTAATTCTGCATATCAAAAAGTCGAGGTGATCAAAGACGAGACAGATGAACTTTATCTTTATTTGGATGGACTGCTCAACCTCAATGCCTCTGATCTGGAAGATTTGAATTACTATATCGCTGAAACCCCGGCCCGGCTCATCAAGCCAGAAAAGACTCTGATAGTCGGTAACGGCACTCTCTCTTCTGTGCCGAAAGTTTATCCGCATGCAAAGTTCGTGCAATCGGTGGAACTTGATGCAGGAGTTTTGTTAGCGGGACAAAAGTTTTTTACTCCGACAGAGGAACTCAAAGGACTCGACCGCTGGAACTTGATCATTGACGATGGCAAACATTTCCTGAAAACCACGGACCATAAGTTTGACTTGATCATCATGGATATTCCGTCTCCTCTCACGATTCAGGAAGCAATTCTCCATACTAAAGAATTTTATCAACTCGCAAAATCGCGGCTGACCGAAAGGGGAGTCATTGCAGTACAACTGAGTGGACCGTTACAGCATAACAACCGCACACCAGCTCGTGTGGTCGCGGCCTTGTCTGAGGCTTTCGATGAGGTCATGGTCATCAACAGCGATAAGGCTGATCGCAGTTTTGGATTTGCTTCACGACAATTGCCTTTTAACGGAGAAGACATGCGGCAAGCAACGCACGAGCATGAAAAAGGATTGGAAATAATAGTCCCAAAAAAAATTCCGCATTATTTGTCAAGGGCCGTACCACTGGCATTGGATAACCTTGATCTCGTATTGTGCCGCGGATTGGATCGTTTTACAGATCGATATTTTGATGTCGATCGTGACCCGTGTCGTAAAGTAAGAGATTTAACAAAGGGGTATTTCGACAATGACTAAATATCCTATCTATGCTTTTCTTACCGGATTATATTTCTCTACATTACAATTTTGCTATCTGATTCTTTTACAGATGAATATATCCTCCGCCTACTTGACTTATATGATCATCACGACAGCATGGCTCATAGGCTCTATCGCCGGACTGTGGTTTGAAAAGCTAGACCAAAACATTGGCGTAGGGCTTGGCCTGCTCAGCTATTACGGTGTTTATACAATGGTGTCGAATATGCCGTTCTCAAGTTTTACTCTTATTCTAGCGGCACTGGGAGCGGGTGTGACAGGGTTGTGGGCAGGGCGCTTCTTTGTTTTCATATTGCACCAATACAAACAAGTTGATCGGGTTTTCTTTCACGAGAACAACGGATTCTGGGTGGGGATTATTATGTTCTTTCTGGGGTTTACACTTGTGGGGCGCCCCTTCGTTTTCTGGGCACCCATGATATTGGCGGGGTTACTGCTCTTGAAGCATCTGTGGATTAAGCGGGAAGCTTAATACGGACAAGCAGGGTCAGGCAATGTGTACTCGTTAATGACCAGAAAATCTTTCAACTTTCCGATGACATTAAAACTGGCCCCTCCCGTATGAGGAATATCGCTTAAATAGTCATTGGTGTTTCTCTTGTTATTACGATTTTCATCTTTAATAACAATTTTCATTTCTGATCCCTTAGGGAATAAGAAATTAGCACTGGAACCAAGCGGTTCGTCTTCTTCGTCCTTTTCGGTGTTGCTCTCAAGAATTTGCACATTCAGGACCTTATTACCACTGGGGACGTCCTGAGTTTTCACACAATATTTCGCACGTACATTACCAATGCGGGTTTTGAATATACCGGTTCGGGTCAGGCCTTCACCTGTGAGATCACCCGATTTTGACTGAAGTGTTACCTGCGGCGTTGTGCCCTTCAGAAAAACAGCCCCACTGCCAGAGCGAATATCCACCTGGTTTTTCATTCCCAATACGGTAACCGTTCCTTTATTGGAACAGATGCCCGTCTTATCTAGACACTCGGCTTGATCGTCTGGGTTGACAACAACGTCATCGTCGTCATCATCTTTGTCCTTGTCTTTGTCTTTGTCTTTGTCCTTGTCTTTGTCTTTATCCTTGTCTTTATCCTTGTCTTTATCATCATCGCCAATGACAATATTGCCGCTATCAAACTGATCACCAAGGGTGGCATTTTTCCAACCAAAAATTTTCGCAGTTCGCGGCACAGTGACAGTTAACATCATTTCGCAATCGGTCACGCCATTTTTATTGGCTGTTTCAACGTTTAAAACTTTACCCAAGCGAGTATTTTTGAATCCGCATTTGGAGGGGTCCCCATTTGTCACCTTCGAAGTCACCACCGCACAATCGGTGTCATCAGAGCCAATAACTTTGACATTTGGCCCGGTTGCATCTTCGGTAGAGATGAAGTCTTTGTCGTAGGTTATTTTAAGTTTTACTAAATTTGAGCAATTGTAAGTGTTTGAGGAAGGGTTCTGTTCAAAATCAAAACCCCTATAATCCTGATTGTCTTCTTGATCGTCATCTTTGTCCTTATCTTTGTCTTTGTCCGCTTCAGCGATATTCACCATTGGGCCGTTAGAATCGTTTATGCTCAGGGGTAGAACAAGGAACACTGCCATCAGTATGGCAGCCGTAATGGGATTTAGGATAAGACGTTTTATAGACACGAGCGATCTCCTGTTTTTTTTAGCTTTTACGCATTTTGATTATGACAAATCAATTTTTCACTTGCGTCCCGGTTATGTCCCAATTACATCACATCTATTGACGGGTCGGGAATAAGCTTTTATCCTATAATTATAGGAGTCGCAGGCATGGCCCACAAGTAAAAATTTTCAGTAAATGATTGAAATTTAAAAACATGCGATTTTTCAGCGGTTTTAGGTTTTAATTATTTTCGGGTTTTCTTTCTTCTTTGACAGCTTTTTGTTGAAGACCTATACTTAATAGGATAAGTGAGTTATTCGAACCCCCCTAGCCCCCCTTATCAGGGGGGAACTGTCTTTCCTCTGAGAAGAGGGATTAGAAGGGGTTGCTTTTTTTA
>JAJDBA010000250.1 GCA_029261675.1 Nitrospinaceae bacterium | reverse complement strand
CAGATCAAGATCCTGCAACACCAACTCTGAAAGCCCATGCAGGGGATAACGTTATGATCAATATCTTTGGTGCTCATAACGAACAAAACCAGATGTTCAATTTGGACGGCCATCAGTGGCGGCGTCATCTGAATCAAGAAGGTTCAGATATGATCGACACTGAAGAATTTGGCGGAGGCGAGTACATCCAAGCCTTCTTCAATGCGGGTGGCACGTACAAGAACCCTGGTACGTACCTGTGGTTGAACGCTCGTACGCCTTATCAACAAGCGGGTCAGTGGGGTTACTTCAAGGTTCTGCCTTCAGGTGACCGTTCTATCCTGCCGTTGGGTAAAGCGACAACCAAGGGCGTGAAAACCGCGTCTCAACCTACGGAAGAAGAGAAAGCCGCTTCCGTAGTGAAAGACGATCGTCTGTCGATGCGTTAAGATCGATAGATTAAATTGCTACACCGACAGGGGGGCCATTCGGCCTCCCTGTTTTTTTTTTGGGGAACATTATTGACTTCAATTAAATGGAAAATAAACTCTAAAAAAATGACTCGCATCATAAATCGTGATCCGGCTTTGCGATGAAAAAGGGTTCAATTAAGGTAAACTTAAAATTATCTCGTCATTTTTTAGCGTTACCGGGTAAGTGTCAACATAACACCCTTCATCACACCTATCGATAGTAATACATTCTCCATTAGTGACATCAAATTGCCAGTCGTGGGCGGGGCAGGTCACAAGTTTTCCTTCCAATTTCCCGGTTCCCAAAGAAGCCCCTACATGCGGGCATGCATCGTCAAAAGCAAAGAGTTCGCCCTTAATGCTAAACATCGCTATTTGCTGCCCATTGACGGTAAATACTTTGCCATGCCCATCGTAAACATGGTTCCATTTTCCTAAATTATGCTCGGTCATAACCCCCCTTTTTCTAAAGTGGAAGACAACCATTCATTATGGCCCTTTTTAGAAGAAGGAAGTTGCAGAAAGCGGTAGTGACGTCAGATAGTCTATTCTGATATCTCTTTAGAATGGAAATCCGTTTCCGAAATCCATGAAGGAAATTTGAAAGATCAAACCGGAGAAAGCAGACAGGGGGGCTAAAAGCCCCCCCTTTTTTTTGTGGAAGTTGTGTGTTTTGCCTTAGTTTTCAGGAACCATTATTGCCCCATTTAATTGAAGACACCGATTGTTCAAATATTGGCGAGGCATTGTAAAAGGCTTCAAAAGCTCCCGAACGATCATTGGCTTCCGAGGTATGCCATTGCCCAGAAGGGAAGTCCGTTAAATCCCACAACCAGAGCATTTGATCATCTTTTTTCTTAATGGTTAGGAAACCATTGCCTTTTCTGAAACCATCTCTTCCATAAAATGTGATTGTGGTACCTGGTGGACCGGAAAGAGTCACATTGAACTTCCCTTCACTGTAAGCGCAATGCTCATCGCGCATATCCGTGACATTCCGTCCCTTCTTAATAATGATCAACTCCATGCAGGCTTGGTCACCTATACCCATTTGCGCGTAATTCAAAACTTTTTTTTCCATCACCAATTCACTTTTTGCAAAAGCAAGGCCGGTAAAGCAGATAAGAAAACATAAAGCAGCAAAAAAAGTTGTGATTTTCATATGGCACCATCCTTCCAAAAAAATTAGTGAATTTTCGCGATTACATTCATGGTCCTTCATTGAATGTGATCACCCCATTTAATAGAAGACACTGATTGTTCAAAAATTGGTGAGGCATTATAAAAAGCTTCAAAAGCTCCCGAATCATCATTAGCTTCAGAAGTAAACCATTGTCCTGCAGGGAAGGCGGTTAAATCCAGCAACCAGAGCATTTGGTCATCTGTTTTCTTAATAGTCAGGAAACCATTGCCTTTCTTGAAACCATATTTTCCAAAAAAAGTGACGGTGGTTCCTGGAGGACCCGCAAGAGTTAAACTGAATTTCCCATCAGTATAACCGCATTTTTCCTTTCGCATATCGGGGACATCCCGTCCCACTTCGATAAAAATCAGCTGGAAGCAAGCGGAGTCACCATTTAATGCTGTATTAGTCCAATACATAACTTCTTTATGCATCACCAATTCATCTTTTGCGAAACCAAAAGACGGAAAGGAAAGAAGAAAAATAAAAGTAACGAAGTAAGCTGTGATTTTCATAGCGCATCACCTCTCAAATAAGTTGATGATAACTTTAAGGAAACCATGACGAAATTTATTTTAGAGATTCTCATTTTAAATCAAACCAAAGGGTTATCTTAATTAATAGGATACCGAAATTGGGTGCGGTTATGCAAGGGGACCCAAATCCTTTGCTTACTTAGCTAGGGGGCTCTGCCACTGTAGTTTAAAATTTATTCTACTGAAGAGTTTGTTTCAAGTAAGTCAGATCAAACCCTTTGCTACTGATTTTTTCCTTCAAAGCTTCCAGTACTTGAGTATCCAAACTTGGAGATCGGCTTAATATCCAAAGATACTGCCTGTTAGGTTCGCTGACGATGGCATATTGATATTCTTTGTCTAGATCAATAATCCAATAGTTTCCTTTAAAGGGCCAAAAAAATTGAACCTTCAACTTTGCGTTGGTTTTACTGTCAGCAATGTCTGCATAACCAATGGCTTCATTTAACTCACCGTTCGGACCATGCATACGACATCTGTTGGTCACTTTAATTCGTCCGTCTTTTAACTTTTCATAAAATGCGGTGGAGCTGAAACACCCCTCTTCGAACCAATTGGGGTAAAGGGCAATTTCATACCATTTCCCTAAATAGCGCTCAATATTCACATATGGAACTACTTGCAATTCTGGCGACGCGTTTTTAGGGACACTTGCACAGCCGTTCATCAAGTAAAGCACCACAAAAAAACACAATGAACCAAATTTTGAAAGTTTTTTAATATGAGTATTCATAGTGATAAAAGTTAATTCGGTGCACTAACCCTAACAATATAGGGAAATTTAGGATTAGCTTATTTTATAATTTTTATAGATGTGGCTCAATTTAGTTTGATACCCTAGTAATAGGCTACACCAAATTTTCAAACTATTTATTTTTTATTTAGAGGGCGCGAAGATGAAAATAATTAAATTTTTAGTATTTTTTGTGACGTTTTTATCTATGTCAATTTTTGGCTTTGCATTTGCAAATGAGGATTGTGTGTCAATAACGAAGAAACACGTGAAAGTTGAGGCTTGGTTTTCAAAGAAATTTGAAAAAGAGTATTGGAATATTCGCGATGAGTTTAGAGAGATGGGGAATACAAAAGTGGGACTTTTTATCTATCCCGCCGAAAATCCTTCAAGGATTGTAGCGATTGGCCGTTGTGTTCCTGTATACCTTGCGCAATATTTTTTAAAAAAAGCGGATAAATACTCTTTAGGTACGACGCATTTGGTGCATCAGGGGTTTGTTTCTTCGCATTGGGCAGGAATTGGAACATCCATGTTTTCAGAAAACTCTATGAATTCGATCACGCCACAGCAGTTATCCATGTTGATGGATGAAACATTGGATACCGAATCCTTTCAGGAAATATATCGATCATTTACAGTGCAGAAAGAAAAAGTTCCAGCGTTTGGTTTGATTCTTGATAATCCTAAACTATTATCAAAAAATCAGTAAGCTACTTTATTTTTTAAGTAAATTAATTTTTCTGAGAAAAACCTGTTTGGTTGGGGTTGGAGGTGATGTCTTTTAATGCAGTGTTTATCATGTTCTCATTTGTAGAGACGAGGTAGTATCCTAGATCGCGATAGGCTCTGAATTGCTCTTTTTGAAAAAAAACGTCTACGGTACTTACATGAGGAAAGTTTTTAGATTTTTTTTGTCTCTTTTTAATTATCCTGTCTACCTCATCTTTTAATTCCTGTTTTAATTCCCTGGCGAATTCCTCTTCAAAATTTTTGTTAAACTCTACTTCCAATCTCTTTTCCACGCTCTTTTTTACTCTTTGCGTAACTTCTTTTCGTACTTGATTTTCTATTTCTTTTTGTATTCTTGTAAATATTTCTTCGGAATTATCGGGTGTAACCCAATTTTGAATGGAGAGGGGATAGTTCTCTATCTCATTTTTATCGTAGGCTAATTTTATGTAAATGAAATTAATTAACTTAATAGTTTCGCCTTTTTGATTTTTTTCTGTAGAGATCTCTCCAGTGAATACAGATGCCTTGGCGTTACGTATATCAAATATTTGCCTATTTAGGTTATTGATTTTCATGGTCATTTTATAATCTTTTTTCAAGCTTCTTTCCAGATAGTTTAATCCTTGAAAGCAGGCAAATTCCCCACATTTATTATTGTCGTTTTCTCCATCGACAATAATTATATTTTTTACTCCTCTTCTGATCAAAGACAAGGTTGCAAGGTTTTCTGATTGACCTCCATCGCTGAGATGAATTTTGCTTGAATATTCACTTGGCAATAGAAAAGGCTCGCCCTTCGTTTTAGGTTTCGCCATGGCGGAATGTTTAAACAGATATAAGGGATAAGGAAGAAGATTGGTTCCTGCAACCATCTGTTTAGACATATTGTAATTACCCAATTGGTAACCAAGATTAAGATTCAACACTCTCATTGCTTCGCCCACTATGACAGTAGGTCCTGTGCTATCGAAAAATTGTGAATCCACTGCTGCACCGGATATGCTGACGGCTTTTGAAAAGTAAATTTCTTCGGTTACATTATTTTCTTTTCCTTTTTCAATAAAAGGTGCATATCCAAATATTTCAGACCCAAAACCCAAAGGAGTGAACTCAAAAATCTTATTTGGGGTGGCTCTTTTTATAGCTGATGGCGAAAGGTCTATTTCATCATTGATCTCATAGAGTGAACTTATGCGTCCGTGTCCGGCTGTGGCATTAATAACAAAAAACGGCAATCGGTGTGAGGTTGACTCATCGGAAGGGCAATCTCCTTTACACTCCCCCTGTTTATCTGCGCGGTCATCCAAGAATTTTTTAATTTCTGTAAAGGTGAAATTATGATCAATGTCATAGGGATCTGAAAAAAGGAACCTCCAAGATTCATTTCTAAAACCATCATTGTCTTCTAAGGTTGAGGGGCAGGGGGACAAGCCGTATGTTCTCTCAAGGCCATTTTGGTAATATCTACGATACGGAAATAGATTCATATCCCAATCAAACACTAAATTTGTAAACAAATTAACTGGGAGAACAGGTAATAAAGTGCCAAACCGTGATATTTGTCCCAACCAATTAACAACTTTGCGGCTGGTATCCTCAAGTGTCAAGATGGTTAAAATATCTGAGTTTTTTTCAAGATGAGTTTGGAATCTGTGATTTTTAGAATCGTCTAAATCAGTATTAAATATATTTATATATTTCTCCCCAGGGCTGCACTCTCCCACTTTTCCTTTTTTATAAAAATCCATATTTAAATTTTGCATATAATACCAGTACAAGGCATAAGAACCCCCTGAGACTGAGGATATGATATCAACATTTTTTAAAATGCCTCTTTCGTGTAGTGCCTTCATCACCCCGATGGAAAAGCTGGCCGAACGTGCTCCGCCTCCTGAAAGTGCCAAGCCTAATACGGGAGGGGCTTTCGGAATTCGATTATATTTCCATTCTTGCCAAAAGTTCCTTCCAAGTTCGCAATTTTTTTTCTTGGAATTTGGATGATTGCATTCTTGCTCTTTGGATAGATTAATTATTATTTCTGCGAGTTTTAGTCTTTTCTTTTTCAAGTCCTCGTAACTTACCTTGTGTTCATTATCGTTACCGGGAGTTGTTTTTTTATCACTTTGAGGGGGGAAAAACCTCATCTTAGAGTCGAGTTTTTTATGTGAACAAAAGACAGAAAGAAATATCAGAGTTAAAATATAAAAAGTTGATATGTAATTTTTATATTTCCAGCATCAGTAGGTGTTACTTGATTTTCTAAATACGGTAGGTCTTCCATTATTCCGGTTAAAATTAGCCGCTGAGAGATTTTATAATCTACAATTCGTTTAAGAAAAACACGATTAAGATGGACTATTTTACTTAGCAGTCGGTTATCTTTTCTAAAAAATTCTTTGCTTAAT
>JAJDBA010000249.1 GCA_029261675.1 Nitrospinaceae bacterium | reverse complement strand
TGACTTGACACGGCCTGTCAGTTGCCAAAAAAGATAATTTCGAAGAGTAGAGTACCAATAGAATAATGCCGGTGTAGCTCAGTTGGTAGAGCAACTGATTTGTAATCAGTAGGTCGGGGGTTCGACTCCTCTCACCGGCTCTTTAATATCAATATGTTAAGAAAAACTCGATAAATGGGGATAGATATAAGTTACCATTAAGTTACCAGGAGGCTCCCTTTTATTTTTTTTAGCTTGGAGTCCTTTCAGAATGTTTTTAGTCGAAGCTTGAATGGTTTATTGAATTGATTTTAAAAAATACAGAGATAAATCCATGGCTGATGGGCTTGACCTTAAACTACAGATTTCTTCCAAAATCACCTTTTGTTCTTTTTGGATCGGGAATGGCCCCTTTGCTGGTATCAGCCGCCAGGAGGACAATGAAGAGGATGATGAAAATACAGATATTAAAAAAGACACTCCCTTTATTTACCTGGAATTAAAAGGCAAAGAAAGTGAATATCGAATTAGAAAGTTTTTAAAAAATAAACCTATAAAAGTACGGGTTTATTGTCACTCTACTGGAATTGCAACTACTGCTGATGGGAAGAGAGTTCGGGGTCATATAGACATAGGTTCTTATAAAGATGATGGTGAAAGAATCAATTATGCAGATGCCGCAGTTTTAATGTCCCAGGACGAATTTTATAGGATTGCCTCAATGATAACCCTCGGTGGAGAGAGGTTGTTATCCAATTCGAAATTTCAACTTGGTTTTTTAGAACCCAAAGAAAACCTGGATTTTTCTCCCCAGGAAGATGATTATTACAATAAACTTTTCCCCTTATCTGATTTTGCCTTTTCTTTTGAAGTTGGAGAACGAAATGAGATTGCTTAAGTTTTTTTAATTATTTAATTTGGTGGGGATAGGGGGGGGAGGGCCGGGATTGCTTTGGGTCCCATAGGCCTATGCTGGGGGACCCGTGTGTGTATCTCTGAGGGCCTTTTATTTTTCCAGTGCGATATAATATTTTTTCTTAAGCCGAGGGAAAGGCCAGAAAAAAATGGGCCACTACCTTTGGCCTTAATAGCTTGAAACTTTGCAGTGAAATATTTCAAGAGGGAGAAGGGATGGGGATTTCACAAACTCTTTGTGTATTTAGAAAGTATTCTCTACGCATTTCACTTTTGGTCTTAGTTATTTCATCAACGGGGTGTGGGCTTGTTAGGAATCATATTGCAACGGTCAATGATGATGAGATTGTCCATTTCACTGACAACGAGTTATGCCGAAAATGGACTGGTCCGCTTCGAAAAGCTGACATAGAAACTGTGCAGAATGAACTTTGGCGAAGATACCAACGCAAGACTCTTACCTGTATGGCTCAATCTACAAATCATCAGCTATGCATGGCGGCAATAGTACGCGCCAGAAACCCCTTCGAACAAGCATTAGCGAATAAAGAGCTTGAAATAAGAAACTTCGATTGTGATATTTCTACATATTTAAATTATAAAGCCCAACAATTGAACCTAGAAAATCAGCGACAGCAAGCCATCCAGCAACGTGAAGCTGAAGACAACCTACTCCGTCAATTGAAAAAAGATTCGAAGAAGAGAGATTACGAGAGAAGGCAACAACAACATAAGACTTATAATACTAATTGCACCACATCTTTCGGTAATACTCATTGCACGACTTATTAAAAGAGGGAGATGAAAGGATGAGAAAAGTATTTGTTTTTGTGTTCATCAAAAAAGTGTGTACGTGATGTTATTTCAGTTTGCTTTTTTCATTCTCTCAAATATCCATTGAAAATATCTTTGCTCAAAGCCGAGTTACTCGTGACTTTAAGTCCGGCTAAGGCTCGGATTATGGGGGTTATGCCGAGGTCTTTAGTCAAGCTGGGGCGGGATGGTTTTTTAACAAAAGAGCAATCACTTTTTATAAAGAACTTCTTCCCGGATGCGTTCAGGAAGGCCTCCGAGAGAACAATTGAAAAGAGGGATAAATAATGCTGAACGGAGAAGCGCAGTTTAAAGAATTCATGTTTTTAAATAACCGGTTGTGATTTTAGATTATAAATTCAAAAAACTTTCCTAGTGGTGTGAACTAGATATACATTTTTTTGTTCAGAAAATTCTGTGCTTCCCATATTGTTAAACTTTTTGTTCAATGCGCCAATGATTAAGCTCTGCCAATATGGAACGCAGTTCCTTTGTCTGTTTGCTTCTAGCTCCATGCTTCAAGGCATTGTTACTTACAGCGACCTTTCCTTCCTCACTACGAGGGCCTGTGGACTGCTCCCATGGTCTCCATCGGTGAATCAGGAGGCTTTGCTTCTCTCGCCTCTCTTTCGTCCAGCCATTCATTCTGAACCGCTTTCAATAGTTTGTTTGTCATTTTTCTGATTTAAATTGATCTGGGCATTGTTCTGTTGCTTGATAAACGTGAGTTTTTTGGGATTTTTCAATTCAACCAGAGTAGCAATAGTTTTTCGGGATTGATTCTGGGCTCTCAACGCAAGACTTCCAAAAATTTTCTGATATTCAGGGTGTTTGTTACTGATCATTTTCTGAGTGTAAACCTCGAAAATTCTCTGGAGAATTACCATTTGGTTTATCAAATGATCCTCCAGGTCTGAAGGGTTCCCATTGGCCAATAGAAGCTGGCTTTCCCGAGCCGCATTTTCAAGAGCTATTGGTTCGAGGGCCGTTTCTTGATGGGGTGCCGGGGGAGTGCTGTTCATTACTTTATTCTTATCCACAGTCAAAACTTCTGCCTCCCTTTTCTGGTTCAAGGCTTATCCCTCTCAAAAAAAATTTCAGATGATTGATCCTGGAGAATGTCAGTCAAATTTATGAGCCCCATCCATTCATTTTCTGGACAAACTGGGCATTCCGGTCATATCCCTAATTTAAACAGTTTTTTTGCCCACTTTTATTGTCCAGTTTGGAAGGCAGTCCGGAGTTTTTGGGCAAAAAAGTGGACACCTGAAGGCCGTTTTCTGCGGCCTCATTGGTGGTTATGCTCATATTGTCCGATTTGTCCGGTTTCTGGTTGCAAGGGGCTAATAGAATATTCAAAACCCTTTTGTTGTTACCTTGGATCAATTTTCTTATGGTATTTCGACCCTGCTCTTTAGTTTTGATCCTGCCTTTTTCATCCAGTCTTTTCCAAAGGGTCTGCTGGGTCACCGGAATTTGACTGCCCTGGTCTCTGGCTAGTTTCTGGACCACGGCGAATACAGCGTCCGGGTCGAAAAAGAGGTCTCCTTTTTCATCAACCCAGCCCACCTTTTCCCCTCTAGGCTCAAAAAATGATGAACCACCAAGGCTATTACTTTGCCAGCCCCAGTTGGTTGGGTTCATGGGTTGCCCCTCTTCTTTAAGGGTTACTAAATGCGCCCTTCCGTTAACAAAAGCGGACTCCAGTAACTCCAGAAATCGAAGTGCGGGATCCTCACTGGCCTGGTGCCCTCCCTGAGCCATGGCCGCTTGCTTGCAGTATTCCCACCCTTCCTTTTCAAGTTCCAAACGGTCCGCCGGGTCAGTGCTGGCTTCTGCCTCGATGAAATCCAGAAAAGTGAGCCACCCCAACATCAATGAGGCCATCAAGTCGGGGGTCCGGGCATGAGAGCAATGCGCCTCTCTTGCCTTTTTCCTCAACTCAATTTTTTTCTTGGGCATCTCTTTTTTTAATTCATCCATTTGAGATGCCAGCCATCTAACAAAAGCGGCCATAATTGATGAAAAAATTCCATCCTCCGCTTGTTTTTGGCATAGAGACAGTTTTTCCAGGTCAATGTCGCCTTTGGAATTTTCTAAAATCAAACAACGCGCCCGGACTGAATGCCCCTTGGGGACATCTTCCCCGCTAGAAATTATCAAGCCTCGGGGGTATTTCTCTGGCCGAATGCTACCATCAGCTCGCATCCTACCCCGTCCGGCTTGATTGCCCTGAGACCTGAAAATCCGGTCTGCGTCTCGATGGAGCCTTGCTATATCAGTCTGGGTTCCGGAGGGGGCAAAGTCATCAATCGTGAAAATTCCGTCTTTAATTGAAAATGCCTGTGCTTCCAAGGTATTGGCCGTTGAACTCCAGTTTCCAGGCAAACATTTCCCATTAAAAACGCTCCCCCAAAACGATTGGGCAATAGCCGTTAATTCACTTTTATAACAGCCGGATGGACCCACCAAAAAAATTGAGAAATCAATTGGAGAAGCCTCCCCCAAGGGCGCTCTGAATATTGCTGAAAGTAGAGGAACCGTAATGTTTTTAGGGCCAATTGCTAGAAAATCAAACAATGAGGGAATCAAACTTTTCAGTAAATTGCTCTTAGGAACATCAGGAAGTGAATAATGTTTCAGGCGAGTATCACCCATTTGAACTTCAATTTCGTTTTTCTGGCCCTCTGATCCAATTGAGCAACCATTGGTTAGATAGACCCAATCCTTTCCAATTGTTCTCCAACCAATATGAGCATATACGCAACGGGTTTTTGAATTTTCAGAAAACTCTTGAATGGCCACCCGCAGGTGATCTTCGCTTGCGAAGCCCGGAGAAATAATAGCCTTAGCGCCCAACTCTCGCAAAACCCATTTTAAGCCACGAAACTCGGTTTCGCTTACACAAAAGGTTGCGGTTTTGCCATTCAAAAATGCTTCCAACTCAAACCGGCGAGAGGACTCCAGGCCATCGTCTTCTACAATTTCCGAAACAATCCGGGCCTCAAAGTTTGCAAGACGTTTTCTTTCTACATCGTCATTCTTTTTTGCCTTATTCCAGAAAGTCCCTCCCGATCCCATCTCATAGGACCCCGCGACTTTCATTGGTTCTGGCGGCTCATATCGACCAATCGACTGGGCAATGCCCTGGACCTCTTGGTCTGCTAACGGAGGATCGCATTTAGATTTATTAATTTCATACAGGGAAGCGTATATTTCAGGTTCTTCTTTTCCTCTACGCCGCATACGTCCCGCCTCCGATGTTAAAAAGTCGTTGCGCCCTCCCTCATGGATGATGTTGGAAGTTTTATTCTCACTATTTTTCCGAGTTTTTCCCCCACCCTTTATTGAGTCAGATATCCATTGTGGGAGTTCGGCAATTTCTTTTTGATTGGGATCAATAAAGTCCTGCCAGACATATTCTTTGCCGGAGGAATGGTTGGAGGGTGGGGCAATCACATAGCCCCCATCACACTTGAAATCGATCCCAGAAGCAATGACTCCATTTTTACTCGGGAGCCCTCCTTCTGGTCTTATAAAATAATAATGCTTTCCCTCTCCACCCGTTTCACAAACCAGGGTATCCGGCAGTTCTCCATGTTGGTCTAGCAATGCCTTCAGGCTATCAAAGCCGCCATTCTTAGCGTCCACATCCAATACAGCAAGGCCAGACGGGCCGGTGGATAACCCGATATTGGCATCCGGCCATGATTGCCACCACCGCTCAATTTGATTGAGATCAGTTGAAGCATCTTTAAACCCCCGCTTGGTTCTCGGGTGCTTGCCTGAAGAGGTGCAATCCGCTTTGGAACAGGTACAAGCCCCATCCCGCACAGAATGAACAGGGAAAACATGCCAGCCCCTCTGGGCCAATAGTTTGGCTGAATCCAGCTTAATTTTATCCATCACCACCAAACCCCTTCATCATCAAGTTCCCCGATTGACCCGCAGGTCAAACAGCGCTCAATTTTTTCACCGCCAATATCTGGGGGGTCGAGAAATACTGGGTATTTCCAAAAACACTTGTGGCAGTGAAAATAGCTAATATATAAGACTCCATCCCTCGCATCTTTCAAACTTGAATCCGAATCCACTGAGTTTCCATGATCCTTCCCCTTAAACCGCCAATCATTGGCTTTTCCACATCTTCTACATTGCACATGTTCAGCTTGGGACTTAAGTTGGAGCGGGGCAAGAAAATGATTTTCTTGCCCGCACTCCTCGCATTCAAAACCCGCGCAATAACGCTTCATGATTTTTCCCCCTCCATGGCTATTTTGTTTTCGCTGGTACTCTGAACCAGGAGCGACTCCTGCCATTCGATCAGGTCAACCTTACGGTAGCGAATGCATCGGGCACTGATTTTGACGAACCTTGGCCCTCGGCCTTTCAGCCTGAAGCCTTGGAGCGTTCGGGGAGTGACGCCGCAAAAGTCCGCCGCCGCATTTTCTTTCATCAGAGCGTGGAGGTCGTTCTGTGGAGCCGGTTGATGGTGTTGGGTACTGCGTGATGGAGGTGTTGTCTTCATGGCTACCCCTTGATTATTAGTACTCCGGGTAGCTTAGCGCGTGTCACTGGGACTGTCAGTTGGAATACATTGGCTCAAATTTTGGGAATGTTTTCTGCTTGATTAACGGTTATGACAGCACACAATCTTTTTCAGGCTTCTTAAGCCGGTCTCTAACTTTCTTAGCGCTAAATTCCATACCGGCTGGATATAATCCGGCAGCGTTAACAATTCTTCCAGTCAAACCATAGAATTCCATTTTTTTTCTTTTCTGCGGGGACCTGTGCATAGGGCGATTGAGGTTGTTGTGCCAATCGTTTCCTTTAAGTTTTGAATCGCAATACCGCCTCAATAAAAACACAAGCGTAAATTCAAGCGAGACAATCACCGGTTCCCCATGCTCCCCCTGCGGTTGAATTGGTTTATTACAGAGCAAAAGGAATCTTCTATCAGATGACAAAGAATTACTCAAAGAATTACTAAAGATATCTTTTTTTTGTTCCAGTTTAAGCTTTAAATAACCCCTTAGGTGAGGTAGCAGGTCTTTCCTTAATGAAGGTATTTCATAAATCAATTTTTCGGCATTGATCCTGGGGTTATTTACCTTAAGATACTCTTTCGCTTTATCCGAAAGCGTTACGCAAACCTCATCATCCAATTCAGGATAATCCTTAAAAAATTTAATAAAACTTTCGATTGCATTAATTTGTTCCGGTAATTGTTTGAACAATTTCCGGCTGTGATCTCTTGAGGCCTGGGAATAATCCTTTCCTTTTTCATTCCCTGTTTTGTTGTTTTTTCCCTCTCGATAAGCAATAAAACATAAATCCTTTATATAGTTTTTCAGTAGTTGAAAATCCCCTGCATTACGATGGAATAAGGGCTTTCCCTCCTCATCCAAATTAATAGTTTTCAATTTTTGGATTTCATCGCGAAGCCTATTGCCTTTCCTTCCTTCGTTGTTGTATTCCAGGGACCTATTGAAATCTCGGTATTTTCTTTTGAATCTATCTTTATAAAAATTGTATTCTTTTGGTTTTTTCATTATTCTGCCTTCCGAAGTTTAGTCACCTTCCCAACCGGCCTTTTCCCTGCCACTCCAATAATCTGCTCACCGTGGGCTTCCAGTGCTTCCTTCACATGATCCTGTGCGAAGCGTGCATAAATCTGGGTGGTTGTTGCATTGGAATGACCGAGTACCCGGCCAACGAGATGAAGGCTTTTCCCTGACTGTACCAGCCAACTACCAACCGTTCGGCGAAGATCATGGAGTCGTACATCCTCAACGTTCGCTTCTTTCCGTATCCGGTTCCATGGCTTTCCAATGTTGACCAGAGGTTTGCCCTGCCTTGCACCTGGGAAGATGTGAGGGTTGTCGTCCAGTCTCGGTATGGTCTTGATGAGTTGAACAGCTTGAGTGGAGAGAGGGACGTAATGAGGGCGGCCCGCTTTGGTGTCTGCCAATCTGATTTCATTTCGATTGAAATCAATATTCGACCACTTGAGTTGCAGTAACTCGGATCGCCTCAAGCCTGTCAACAGATAGAGCCACAGTGCGGCCCTTACATAAGTGTTGGGATCGCGGTCTATTGCTTCCGCCAACTGGGGGAGTTCCTCTTGTGTAAGCCAGCGGTCCCTTTTATCTTCTTTGAACTTCTCAATCTTGTGAGCGGGATTGGGAGAGCCTTCCTCAATAAACCCCCATTGACCTGCTAGCTCAAACATCTTTGAGAGCAAGGCAAGAATTCGGTTGGCTTCGTAGGGAGCGGTTTTGCCCAACTTATGATGAAAGGTGGAAATATCCGAACGTTTAATCGCCTTGACCTTGATGCCACCCCACAGTGGACGAATGTGGCGGTCAATCCGTCTCTCATCCTCCTTCCACGTTTTCTTGCGCGGCTTGGCATACCTTTCAAGGTAGTCAGTGCAAAGATCGTTCATGGTTTTCCCTCTGACGACCTTTCTGCGGGCATCCAGAGGATCACCCCCATCAATAACTTGAGCCAAATATGTTTTAGCCTTTCGTCTTGCTTGGTCGAGAGTGATGGGTCCGTAGGTTCCAACAGTCATAATATGTTTCCGACCACTGGACCGATAGGAAAGGACAAAAGCCTTCCGTCCTGTTGGATAAACTCGAAGTCCAAATCCGGGTAACTGGTCATCCCATCGGATGTCTTGAGATTTTCCATTGCCTTCATATTTGGCAGCGTCAATCAGTCGTTTTGTTATTTTCATGGCTCACCTGATTTTTTATCAGTAGGTAAGAGGGAGGACCAAACAGAATGGTGATTGAGGTAGAATCGGCCCTCAAATAATCAGTTGCTCTTTAAGTTACCAGTAAGTTACCACGTTGTAAAGTAAGATGTTCGTTTTAGAGGTAGCTAAAATGTATTAACATGTTACATTATAAGGGTATTTGGATTGAATGGCGTAGGTGGTGTTAGTCGGGGGATTGCGAGATCACTGATTTGTAATCAGTAGGTCGGGGGTTCGACTCCTCTCACCGGCTCCTTTCTTTCATACTTTCATATACGATAAGATTTTTTGCGGGCAAGTAAAGACGAGTTCTTCATAACTTTTCCCTATGTCAATTTAATCCGGTTTTAAAAGTCCTTAAAATGAGAAGGATTTTCTTATGGGACTCTTGATTCGGAGCGGTGAGATTTGAAGGCGGTCGAAAAAAGGCTTAACATCTTTACACTTACCTGCTTTTACTGTGCCGATTGCAGAACCCCCTTTAGTGTATAGTGGGTCCTGGTAGGGCTCTGGTTTTTGGGGTGCGGAAATTTAAATGAAGTGAAGCAAAGACTTGGCCCATTTATTTTATTGGCTTGTCAATATTGAGTTTGCTCATTTTTTAGTTAATGTTGGAAATGCGAGGTTGTGGTAAATGCCGTCGGGGAAAATTCAAAACATTCAAGCAATGAGAGGGTTAGCGGTACTCTTATTAGTTTTCTTTCACATCCGTGCAATGGAAATTAAATACGCTGGATTTGATTTTATTTTGCCAGATTTTCTTATGATATGTCAGTCAGGCGTGGATTTATTTTTTGTGATAAGTGGTTTTGTCATGGTGGTTATGACTCGCGAATCCTTTCAGTGCAACGGAGCCATTAAAAAATTTATGTACCATAGGGTGCCCGCATTTATCCCCTCTATTGGTTTTACAGTAGTCTGATTTTATGTGTTTTTCTCATTCAGCCTACAATTGTAAATAGTGCTCACGGAAATCAGGTTAATATAATCTCTTCATACCTGCTATTGCCTCAAGAGTATCTTCCCTTGATAAATGTTGGTTGGACTCTTATTCATGAAATGTATTTTTATTTTATTTTTGTATTTTTATTGTTGCTGCCAAGGGAGAAGATGTTGTTTGGATTAATTATTTGGGGGGGATGTATTATTGTCCTTAATAATTACTTCGGCCAGTCAGGCAGTTCTTTTATTGATGTTTATACACATCCATTTACATTTGAATTCATCATTGGTGTTTTGATGGCTCACATCTTTTATAAACATCCTTCGTTTGGGCATGCAAAACTTTTTACTTTATTGGCATTCCTGGCATGGTTTTTGAGTTACTACTTTGTTCATGCATTTATTGATAATGCTACTCCTAAGGGGTGGACAAGAATTTTGGTTTACGGAGGGCCTGCTATTCTCACCCTTTATGCAGCACTGCTCTTGGAAATAAAGAATAAGATAGTTATGCCCGGTTGGCTTCGTAGCATTGGGAATGCTTCCTACTCAATTTATCTTTCGCATGTGATTGTGTTAAGCGTTATTGGTCGGATTTGGGCCACATTCGCAATTGAGGGGAATATGGACAATATTGTAATGCTTGTTGTGATGATCGTTGCTGTCCTCATAGCAGGTTTTTTGAGCTACCATTTAATAGAAAAAAAGCTGTTATATATGACGACAAAGTTCGGTGAAAAGAGGCTTATAGCTAAAGCATAATCATCGCCAGATGATTGGGTGTTTCATAATTTATTCGAACAAAAAGTGTCTCTTAACTTTTTACCAATTTTGGACCAGATTCAGCTGACGGGGAACAGGCTGGGAATTCGCTTACTTCGACGCTGACCCCAAGCCACTTTGACGTTGTACCGCCTCCGCCATAAAAATGGACGAAGGTTTTTTATGCTGATATTGGGCTGTGCTTT
The DNA here is from genome assembly GCA_029261675.1 of Nitrospinaceae bacterium. Taxonomy (GTDB): domain Bacteria; phylum Nitrospinota; class Nitrospinia; order Nitrospinales; family VA-1; genus UBA8687. The sequence goes on along the minus strand of JAJDBA010000249.1, from coordinate 111 downwards.
GGGGCGCAATAGGACGTTTTGGGATATATTTCAACAGGCGACCGCTTGTAAAAAATTGAAATAACTAACGCCTTTAAACCTTGAGTTGAATACTTGTTGTCAGTAGGTCGG
>JAJDBA010000248.1 GCA_029261675.1 Nitrospinaceae bacterium | reverse complement strand
TCTGATGACCCCTGAGTTTAATAAAATTAAGTGGAACCAGCCTGCCGCTGAAATTTTCAAAAGAATAAAACAGGAATCTGGTTCTTACATGCAGCCCTATTTTTATGTTGTCGATGATCAAAACAAGTTATTAGGATTTTTTAAACTTCGTGACCTGTTAAATGCTCAAGCAACAGCTATTGCAAAAGAGTTTATCCGGCGCGAGACCCCGAAAATAGCAATCAATGATCCTTGCGAAAAAGTTGCCAACGTAATGGGCCAGGAACACCTCAGCATATTACCAGTAGTTGATGAGAACAATGTGATTCAGGGCGTTGTCACTTTTGATGATGTCATCCGCGTCATGGAAGATATTGCCAGTGAAGATATTTATACAATGGTCGGAACCGCTAAAGTGGATCCGTTTGCAAAGAAAACGGGTAGCAAAATTATTGCGCGCGCTCCCTGGCTATTCACAACATTTGTTGGAGGAATTATTAGCGCATGGATACTGGGATTATTTGATGGCACGCTCTCAGAATATGCTGCAATTATTCTATTTATCCCATTTGTAATAGGGCTGGCGGGCAATGTAGGAATTCAAGGTGCAACTATTATTGTCCGGGGGCTTGCAACTGGAGACATTCAACATGACAATATTGCGCATATAGTAAAAAATGAAATTCTGGTTGGAGTTTTAAATGGATGTATTTTTGGAATTCTTTGCGGTACATTAATCAGCCTTACAGGAGAGGTTTTGTTGAACACTGATCCCTTGCTAGGACTCGTAGTGGGCACTGGAATAATTTTGGCCGTATCTATAGCTTCCCTGGTAGGTTCTCTTACGCCGATACTTTTTATTAACCTGAAAATTGACCCTGCAATAAGCACCGGCCCTGTCATAACAGTCGTCAACGACATACTCGGTCTTGCTATTTACCTTACTACAGCAAGATATTTTCTAGCTACATTTTAGCTACTTCTCTTCTGGATCCTTTAATTTAATCTCTATAATTGCAGTATCTACCTCCACATACTCCTGTTCCTGCACATAGAATTCGGTTACAACACCTTCCACTTCTGAAAGCAGAGTAAAGTAACCCTCAGAAATTATTTCACAAACGGCAGTTCCCGGTATTACTTTATCCCCTTTTCTAACAAGGAATTTATCCACCTTCCCTGAAGTCATGGTGGGGTACATCGCGCACATGATAATATAATCCTCCATCGATCCTTCCTCTCTTACAAAACTGCCTTGATGATTCAAAAAAGTCTTACATGGGTGGGGCTATCGTATTCAAAAAATCCCAACAAAAATTAAACTCAACCCTCCGGATTTAAAATGCATTTCCAATTTAAAATGTATAAACTGAAAATCCTAATTGATTTTGGTTAATTACAATGAAAATAAATACTGGAGACACCCTTTACGAGCCCATGTCTCGAAATACTGGCGAAGTGATCGATGTTATTGAGCACCCCAGCGGGAAGATCATTAAAGTACGTTGGAGATTAGATGGGCAACTCCCCCATGACACGGAACTTTTTTATAAAAAAGTCAAACGCTGTATTCGCGATGGCCTCTACGAGCACACCCCTGCAGGTTAGTGTTTATATACCTGATGTGAAGGACGTCCAGCGAGTATATTCAATTTACCCCAATTCACTACACTTTTGAATTTTTCTGAAGCCATAAAAGTGTCAAACGCTTTTTCATCGCTCCACTCTGAAACAATCAGATAGGACTGTGCATCGCTTACATCTTTATATAGAAATGATTTGGAATGCCCTTCCATTTCCTCCATCACTTTTAGTACAGCGGTAAAGGCATCTTCAAAAACCTTTTCTTTGCCCGGTATCATCTTGTAGTTCATTCCTATAGTAACCATTAATCTCCCTTTCAAATAATCAGGCAACCAGTTGTAAATTTTCCCGGTCGCCTATTTGTTGAATAAATATAGTGTTAATACCATACCTATTTTGAATGGCATGAATATTATCCTTTTTATGTCCAATATACAAAGAAACTTGCCGCGAAGGTACTTTAAAGGTGAGCGTTTGTGGAACTCTATGCAACTGATTGATCAAATCAAACATTTTTTCTCTGGCTATCAAGCTATCAACCAAGTATCTAAACGCAGGATGATAAGGACCATCCACAAGATTTTCAAGCATGGATGGATCTGAATGCAGCCCTACCCTAATAACAGGTATATTTTCCCTTTGAAACGCCATTAAGGCATCCTTAACTAATCGAACCATTCTATTAAGCTTCCAGGGAAGGTACTCTCCAAGCTTATACATTTCGTATAACTTTGTATTCTTAATAACCAGCGTTGGGTAAATTCTCACAAAATCTGGCTTTAGCCCAATCACATCCTTCACCGATTTCATAAAAATGGTTTCATCATCATCAGGAAGCCCAGGCATTAGCTGTAAGCCGAGTTTCAACCCATTCTTGCGAATAGAATCTACAGCAGATTTTACTGTTTTAAAATCACAGGGCCTACCAACCGCTTGCAACACTTTATCGTTGGTAGATTGAATACCCAACTCAACCGTTTTGACATTATTATCTTTAAGCGAAGAAATATTATGTGGGGTGACCAAGAGACTATGGGTAGAAACTCTAATTGAGTGAACTTCACCTGATTGAATCGAAGATTGTACAGCATGAAGAAGTCGTTTTTGCCTTTCTTCTGGCAAGCCCGTAAAGCTTCCACCATAAAAAGCCACTTCCCTATTTTCAGGTAAGCTTTCTGAGTCGAAAATATCCAAATAAGATTGGATAGTTTGGTTAACTACAATCTCATCACTTTGTTGATTCACACCGGTAATTTTAGATTGATTACAAAACGCGCAGCGGTAAGGACAACCTTCATGGGGAATAAAAACAGGGATAATTAATTGATTTCGTCTTTTCACTGAATATTAAGTAAGTCGAATTAGAAAAGTTGTGACAAAAAATCTATAAACTGGTTCAGTGATTGCCAGATTCCTATCGCAACCAGGGATAAAAAAAAGACTCCTAAGCCAATACTAATACCAAAGGTTATTCTGGAGGCAATCGTCTCTGCCTCATATTTCAGAGGCTTATTATCTTCGGGAATGGGGTTTCGTTCGTAAGGCAGTTTTTTATTAACCATAACCATCAACGGTATTATAGACGCCGATACATCTTCTCAAATTCCTGTTTAAAAGCAGCCATGGCAATATTCATTTCATCCAGTCTGCCTATCAATATTTTCAAAAGATGATCTTTAAATTTGTTTAATATTGCAGGATCTAAAGTTTTGAGAAGATAACTATCCATCTTTAGAACAATTACTTTTTTTTTGGCAATTACATTCGTTGAACGAGATTTTCCAGTGATCAAAGGCACCTCTCCAAACATTGCTCCGGCGTTCAATGTGTTTAATTCCGCATCGGGGACTTCATCTTTTGTTATCGCCAGGCTACCCTTGAGAAGCACAAAAATGGTAGAGTCCTTTTCTCCTTGCCGTATAACATGTTCACCCTTTTTGTATTCAACTATATGGCTATCAATCGATGCCATCTTTTTCTTTTCAGTAAGAGTGAAAGGCTTAAAAAAGGAAATTTCTTTCATTAAGCCAAGTATCTCTTTTTCATTCATTGTCCCGTTTCCTATAATTAATTATCTTCGACACATTCGCAATAGCCATCAGCCGACCATTTAATTGTCATATAACTTGGAAAAACCGTATCCTTATCATAGTTAGACAATTCGATTTGTTCGCAAGTCAAGTTGATCACACCTTGCAAATTTGCCCCATTTAAAAAGGTATCGGTCAATTCGGCTCCGTTCATATCTGCTCCCGATAGGTTCGCTTCACTTAAAACGGCTTGTGTCAGGTCCGCACCGGAGAGATTGGCCCCACTAAGATCGGCACGTATCAAATACGCGGCTGTCAAATCGGCCTCTTCCAATTGAGCATTGCTCAATTTAGCTTCCATGAGTTTGGCATTACAAAGATCTGCTCCTTGTAAGGTATCTTTGGTGCCCTCTATTTCTTTTTTTCTGAGAAGCCAGTCTTCGAGCATTTTGATTAAATGAATATGGGTAAAAAAGGCTTTATTCTATCTCACAATTTATCAAGAGTTGGCAATTTTATTACCATTGCCATTTGTGGGGAATTTTCCTATGGCAATTTTTGCGGCGGCTTGCTCAGCTTCTTTTTTACTCCGCCCCAATCCTTTGCCTTTTTCCTCGTTTTTGATAACAACAACCACTTCAAATTCTTTGGCATGGTCTGGACCAATTTCTCTAACAACTTTATAAGAAGGAATACAATTCAGTTTATTTTGCGTATATTCCTGCAAATCGCTTTTAAAATCCCTGAAAGACCAAGATTCTGCCGTTTTTTTAACCTCCTCTACAAGTAACGGAAGGAAAATTTTCGAAGCAGCATTCAGTCCTCCATCACGAAACACAGCACCCGCAAGGGCTTCAAACGCATCTGCAAGAATAGAAGGCTTCAGCCTTCCACCCGACAGGTCTTCTCCTCGTCCCAATAATAGGTAGCTCCCTAAATCGATTTTCTGAGCCAATTTTGCAAGGCAAGTTTCATTGACAACAGCTGCCCGAATTTTCGACAATGTTCCTTCGGCAAAATCACTGTATTCTCTCACCAGATAATCGCTAACAAGGATATCTAAAACGGAATCACCCAAAAACTCCATCCGCTCATTATGTTTAAGGTTTTCGCTTTTTTCGTTTGCGTAGGACTTATGGGTGAGGGCTTTATTGAGTAATTTTAAATCTAAAAATTTATACTTAGTTTGATCTTGAAGAGAAACTAATTCACCCATCCTTGCTTCTGGAAATTCCATTTTCAAACCTACTCTGAGAATTTTTTAAAAACCAGAACTCCATTGGTGCCACCAAAACCAAAGGAATTGGAAAGACAAATATCCACCTTTGCCTCCCTAGCTTCATTCGGCACGTAATCAAGGTCACATTCCGGGTCAGGTGTGGTGTAATTTATGGTAGGAGGTAGCACTCCATTCTCAAGAGCCATGATCGAGTAAATCGCTTCGACCCCGCCTGCCGCCCCCAAGAGATGACCGGTCATGGATTTCGTTGAACTGACTGGGGGCACGCTACCATTAAAAACGGTTTTTATTGCCTGGGTTTCTGTTGCATCCGCACCCGTTGAAGTGCCATGAGCATTGATATAATCCACGTCTTCTTTATTTATCCCAGCATTTTTCAACGCCAGATTCATGCAACGGGCTGCACCCTCGCCTCCTGGAGCGGTTGCTGTAATATGATGAGCATCTCCATTGAGAGCATAACCAATAACCTCTCCACGAATATTTGCGCCTCTCTTTTTAGCATGCTCAAGCTCTTCAAGAATCAACACGCCACAACCTTCACCAATTACAAATCCGTCGCGATTTTTATCAAAAGGTCGACTGGCTCCTTGAGGATCATCGTTTCGATGAGACAAAGCTTTCGCTGCATTGAAACCGCCGACGCAAAGAGGAGTGATAACAGATTCTGTACCCCCTGCAATCATCACATCCGCATCGCCATATTGGATGAGACGAGCAGCTTCACCAATCGAATGCGTTCCCGTTGCACATGCTGTCACCACACAGGAATTAGGACCTTTGGCTCCCGTAAGTATAGAAACTTGACCAGATGCTAGATTCGCTATCAGCATGGGAATAAAAAAGGGAGTGATTTTCTTAACCCCTTTTTCTTTAAAAATATCGTGGTATTTTTCTATTGCAGGAAGACCGCCAAGACCTACACCTACCATGACCCCGACTTGCTCGGCATTAGAGTCATTGATTTCCAATCCAGATTGATCCAAAGCCATTTTGCTACAGGCCATAGCATAATGAATAAATCGATCCATTTTTTTTATATCTTTATGATCGATATAATCCTTAGGGTCAAATCCTTTAACCTCTCCCGCAATTTTTACGGGGAAATCTTCCTCTGGGGTAAAGGTCGTGATGATATCCACCCCGGAGCGACCATTAAATAATGCCTCATGGTTCGCTTTCTCTCCCAGACCGATAGGGGAAACAATCCCCAACCCAGTCACAACTACACGTCTTTTCATCAATTCACCTCAGGAATGAGGAAGGCTAACGAACGACCCCGCCGCACGTAGACGGGGATATCCAAAAAATATTTTAATTTAACAGGCGTGGTGATGGCTACGCCTTGAGGAAGTGCGGATAGACTGTAATACTAGCCCTACTGTTTGCTATTCACACCAAGTGAAAAATGACATCCATTTGAATGACATCCACTTGGAAGATTCAATTAGTGTGGCCTTTAATATAGTCAATTGCATTTTGGACCGTACCGATCTTTTCAGCATCTTCATCTGGAATCTCAACATCAAATTCCTCTTCCAAAGCCATGACCAGCTCTACCGTATCCAAAGAGTCAGCACCGAGATCATCAATAAAAGATGCTTCCGGATTTACCTGTTTTTCATCTACTCCCAATTGATCGACAATAATTTCTTTTACTTTTTCTTCAACAGACATATTTTTTCAAACTCCTAGTTGGAATTACATCAACATACCACCGTTTACATTTATTACCTGACCTGTAATATAACTGGCCTTTTATGAAAACAAAAAAGAAACACAACGCGCAACATCTTCCGGCTGGCCTAATCTTGCAAGTGGAATTTGTTCTACTAATTTTGCACGAACCGATTCTTCCAAAACCCGAGTCATCTCCGTATCAATAAACCCAGGAGCAACTGCATTTGCACGAATGCCCCGAGGTGCAACCTCGCGAGCCAAGGTTTTTGTAAAGCCGATCAAGCCTGCTTTTGAAGCCGAGTAATTAGCTTGACCAAAATTCCCCATTATTCCTACAATCGATGCAATATTTACAATAGCACCGCTTTTTTGTTTCATCATTTGCTTGGCCGCTTGCTGGCTGCACAAAAAGCTACCCTTTAAATTAATGTCCATTACCAAGTCCCAGTCGGCCTCTTTCATGCGCACCAGTAAACCATCCCGAGTGATGCCAGCATTGTTAACAACAATATCAACCGGCTTGTATTCTTTGATAATCGAATCGAATACACTTTGCACATCAGCAGCACTTGAAACATCAATTCGAATAGCAGAGGCCTTCGCCCCACTTTGTTTTAATTCTGCTGCCGTTTTTTCGGCACCTTCCAAGTTGACATCTCCCAAAATAACATGGGCACCCTGCCCCGCCAACTCTTCACTAATGATTCTCCCTATTCCCTGAGCGCCGCCTGTTACCAGAGCAACTTTTCCGTCCAATTCCATTATTGCATCCAAATTGTATTATTTTAAAGCCGCTAAAGTTTGCGACAATGTTTCCCTATCACCGACCTGATAGCAATTTATGCTTTTATCAAACCTTTTCATCAATCCACTTAAAACTTTCCCAGAGCCCAACTCCACAACAGCTTCGATTTTATGGTCAACGATACTTTGCATGGTCTCACACCACCGAACCGGCGAACACACTTGTTTAACCAGAGACTCTCTTGCTTCACTTCCTTTGGTAATGGGCTTAGCTTCAATATTATTGATTATAGGAAAGGACAGGTCATAAAACTCAGTATCTTCCAATTCTTTTTGCAATCTGATTTCTGCCGGCTTCATAAGGGCACTATGAAATGGAGCACTCACCGGGAGCATGACCGCTTTTTTAGCCCCTGCCGACAAAGCATTCTCAGAAACCATTTCAACGGCTTTCTTGTGCCCGGCTATTACCGTTTGCACCGGACTATTTAAGTTTGCTGGTTGCACAAGATTAGTCTTGCTTGACACCTTGTCACACAGTTCCTGAATCGACTCAACAGGCAAACCAATAATAGCCGCCATCGACCCTATTCCAACTGGAACCGCTTCCTGCATGAATTGTCCGCGTAACCGCACCAATCGGACAGCGTCTCGAAATTTCAGCGCACCTGCAGCTACCAAAGCCGAAAACTCTCCCAAGCTATGGCCCGCAGCAAGTACCGAATTAATACCATTTTCCCTTAGAATTTTCAAGGCCATTGTACTGTGGATCAACAGAGCAGGCTGTGTATTTTCAGTTAACTTGAGAGTCTCCTCCGGCCCATTAAAACAAATATTTGCAAGATCATAGCCAAGCACGTCAACGGCCTCATCAAACAATTCTTTTGCATCTGGAACATGGTCATAAAAATCTTTTCCCATACCGATGAATTGCGATCCTTGACCGGGAAATACGAAAGCAATCTTTACCATTTGATCACCGCCGATCCCCAGGTCAAACCAGCCCCTACAACTCCCAAGACAGAAATATCCCCTGGATTAATCTTTCCGGCACGCTTAGCGTCCTCAAAGCCAATAGGGATGGATGCAGCAGAGGTGTTGCCATATTTTTGAATGGTCATAATAATTTTCTCTTCAGGAAAGTTCAGTTTTTCAGCAACCGCACTAACGATTCTTTGATTGGCTTGATGGGGGATAAGAAGATTAACATCGCTTATTTTCAAATCATTATATTCGAGTGCCTCAAGAATCACATTGCTCATTCTTTTCACAGCTACTTTGAAAGTCGCATTACCAGACATTTTTATAAAATAATTTTTATCGTCAATGTCTTTTTTATTAATTCCCGCCCTACCAATAGCCACTGGCACTACTATCAGATCAGACAACGCACCGTCTGAATAAATATGTGTAGATAAGATACCTATAGATTCTTTTTGCTCTACCCTTTTTAGTAAAACAGCACCTGCACCATCACCGAACAAAATACACGTTGAGCGATCCGACCAATCCACAATCCTTGAGTTCGCCTCACTACCAATCACTAGAATATTTTCATAACGGCCTGCTTTAAGATATTGTTCTGCTATAGACAGCCCAAAGACAAACCCTGAGCAGACAGCCGAAATATCGTAGGCTGCAGAGTTGAATGCCTTTAGTTCCTTTTGTACAAAACAAGCAGTAGAGGGAAATAAAACATCTGGAGTGGATGTGCATACGATGATCATATCCACTTTATCAGGACTCACCTCAGCCGATTCAAGAGCCTGTCGTGCCGCGATCGCAGCCATAGTTGATGCAGACTCGTTTTCTGCGGCAATCCTACGCTCCTTTATTCCAGTACGGGTAGTGATCCATTCATCCGTCGTATCGAGAGTTTTTTCCAAGTCCCGATTGGTGAGGATTTTTTCCGGCACATAAGCCCCGGTTCCCGCTACTGCCGCCTTAAAAATAGAGTTCATTCCAAGAAAGTATTATGAGGTTTCTTTAGGTTCGGGGTCTACAGATGGTGGGTCATCAGAAGTAGTTTCTTTATTTTCTGAAGTTTCACTGCCAAAAGCAATACTTTTTATCTGTTTCCACAGGGTACCTTTGCCCCCTTCAACATCTGAGAGATTCAATTCGATATCCTGCTTAATATGTTCAATGATATTTTTCTCACTCAATTCATGAGCGCGGTGGATTGCATTCTTAATTGCCTTTGGGGAAGAACTACCATGAGCAATTATAACAACTCCATTTACGCCTAGTAAAGGTGCCCCTCCCGTTTCGGAATGATCTACCTTCTTTTTAAACTGAACCAATTGAGGCTTTAAAAGTAAGTAACCAAGCTTACTTATCCAATTGCTCTGGAACATTAGCTTTAGATTAGTACCTATCATTTCGGCAAGGCTCTCACTGATTTTAAGTGCAACATTTCCAGTAAAACCGTCACAGACAATAACGTCTGCATTTCCTCGATACACCTCTTTACCCTCTACATTACCAATAAAGTTAATATGGCTTTTCTTCAGCATCTGAAACGTTTCTTTGACAATTTCATTACCCTTGCCATCTTCCTCTCCAATGCTTAAAAGCCCGACACTGGGATCTTCTTTTTCTAATACGTATTCGGCAAAAACATGGCCCATAATTCCGAACTGAAACAATTGCGTAGACTTACAGTCTACATTGGCGCCAGCATCTAAAAGAATGGAGGTGCCTTTCAAAGTTGGCAACTGAATGGCAATGGCCGGTCTGTCTACACCCTTTACGGGTCTGAGAATGACTGTTGAGTAGGCTAAAACAGCCCCGGTATTACCAGCACTCACAAACGCCGCGCCTTCACCCTGCTTCAACAAATCCAAACCGATCTTCATTGAAGATTTTCGTTTAGATCGAAGAACTTTACCTGGACTATCATGCATTTCTACAACTTCATCTGCATGAACTATTTCAATAGGCAAAGTATGATCAGGATCGTGCTTGTCGAGTTCGGTTTGGATTTTTTCAGATAAACCAGTAAGGATGATCGGCGTTTCATATTCCCGGGCTGCCAAAACAGCACCTTCCACTATGGCTTGCGGGGCATGGTCGCCTCCCATGGCATCAACCACGATTTTCATCCCAGACTCCTTTCAGCAGGACGGAAATTTTGAGGG
>JAJDBA010000247.1 GCA_029261675.1 Nitrospinaceae bacterium | reverse complement strand
CAGGCCTTGGAAGATGATCATGAGTTCTTGCTTAAAGGCGATGTGTTCACTCAAGATGTGATCGATACATGGATAGATTATAAGAGAGAAAATGAGATTGATCCATCGAGACTGCGTCCGACTCCACTTGAGTTTCAAATGTACTACGATTGCTGATTTGGTGAATGCCGGAGAGTAACAGAAGTAATTTCCCCCTGGGTTCACCCAGGGGGTTTTTTTTTGTTTTCGGGAATACAAGGTGAAGATATTATATCTCTTTGAGAGAGCTTTGTATTTTTGTTAGTTATTTTGTAAAAGGTGATTCGTTGAACTCAAAAGAAACGCTAATAGAAAAAATACATAACGGTGAACCTTGGGACAGTCAGTTAGAATCTGAACTAATGGCTTTTGGGTTCCAAACCCCTTCGAAATGTTGGAAAGATTTAATTTTACTTGCCAAAGATGTAAATTTCAAAAAACTCTATCCGCAATTTTTTTCAAGCCTATTAGAAATATCCGCACGCTCGCATAATGCAGATTTGGCATTGCATAACCTCGAACGTTTTTCTGAAAAGTTTCCAGATAAAGATCATTTGTTCACGCAGTTCTCGGAATCCAATACGCTGCTGGAGGCATTAATTTTTTTGTTTTCTGGGAGCCAGATTCTTACAGACTCCCTTATCAGTGAGCCATCCTATGTGAACTGGCTAAGCCGACCCGGCACTCTGACCAAATCAAAATCAAAAGATGTTTTGATAAGAGATTTTTATGAATGGGAAGACTTTGATGAAAAAGATTTTTCGACCCTTCTTAGAAAATTTAAGAAACGAGAATACTTACGCATTGGCCTTCGCGATTTACTCGGAAACGTTGAGCTAATGGAAACGGTAGGTGATATTTCTAACTTGGCTGATGTTTGTTTGCAAATTGCTTATGAAAAATCGAATAGAGATTTGCAGAAAAAACATGGCATTCCCTCGTATGAAGATGAGGATGGAAATTTAAAAGTAGCGGAGTTTGCAGTTCTTGGTATGGGGAAGCTGGGTGGGCAGGAACTCAATTATAGTTCGGATATCGATCTTATTTATATCTACACTTCGAGTCATGGGGAAACCCAACCCGATCCCTCTCAGTCGATTACAGGAATGAAAATATCCAACCATGAATATTTTTCCAAATTAGCCCGACAAATTACCCAGTACATAAATGAAATTACCTCCGAAGGAAATGTGTTTCGGGTCGATCTGGATCTTCGACCTGATGGGCCTAGTGGGGAAATTGCAAGTTCCCTTGCTAGCTGCGAAACCTATTATCAGTCCTGGGGCAGAACCTGGGAAAGGCAGGCTATGATCAAAGCCAGGGTTTCGGCTGGTAGTGAGGCTTTGGGCAGAGAATTTTTTGCAATGATGGAGCCATTCATCTATCGGCGCAGTTTGGATTTTGAAGCTATCGAAGAAATCAAATCCATGAAGACCCGTATCAACCAAACTCTGAAGGGGAAAAAATCCGGAAATATAAAATTGGGGTTTGGGGGTATACGCGAGATTGAATTTTTTATTCAAGCTTATCAACTCTTGTTCGGTGGTAGAGACAAAGAATTACGTATTCGAGGTTCACTGAAGGCCTTGGAGGTTTTGAAAAATAAAAATATTTTAGCTGAAGAAGATTATTTATGTCTTTCCGAGGCCTATATTTTTTTAAGGCATCTTGAGAACAGGGTGCAAATAACATTTGGCTTGCAAACTCATCAGCTCCCAGAAAAGGATGCTGACCGGGTAGTCCTTGCGAAAAAAATGCGGATTGAGGGAACGACAACGGAGGAGTTGTCTGCCAATTTGATGAAGGTTTATGAGTCGCATACCTCTTTTGTTGGGAAAATATTTTCCGAGCAGTTCGCAGAAAAAGAAAAGCGTGAAGCCGCAGAAAAGGTTTCGCGTCAATGGGAACAATCGCGAGAAGGGGAGATATTATTTTCTGAAGATACTCTTGCATCTATTCCTTTAATTAGAGATCCGGTTCAAGCATTTCGATTTTTAAAAGTATTTCGCGACGGTTCTGCATTCTCGCATCCTTCGGAAAAAAGTATTCAGGTGTTTAATTTTATCCTGCCCAAAATAATTGATCAATGTGGCCGGGTTCCTAGCCCTGGTGTGGCAATTGAAAACCTGTGCCGATTTGTCGAAGCCACGGGAGCGAGAGAATCTTTTCTAAATCTATTTCAAGAGAATGAAAAGTTTCTGGAACTTTTGCTTATCCTGTTTGGAAGTAGCGGTCTTCTTTCTCAGATAATAATAAAAAAACCTGAGTTGGTAGACCTGTTAACGGATATGGACGCGGTTTATCGATTTAAGACACATGAAAAAATTTCAGAGGATTTAGATAAGTATTTATTGGCAGGCACTTCCCTGGATGAAAAGTCGCTTGTCTTGCGTCGATTTAAACAGGCTGAAGAATTGCGAATCGGTGTGCGATATCTGATCAAGGAAGCAGATTTGGAGGGCACGCTTTCCGATCTCTCCAATCTTGCGGATGCCTATCTGCAAGCAGTATTCAAGTTGGCTTGTGAGGAAGTGAGTCAGAAAAGCGGTCACCCTGTTGCTCAAAACTTTTGTATCGTCGGTATGGGAAAGTTGGGTGGCGGCGAATTAAATTTTGGTTCTGATCTAGATGTGATTTTCGTTTATGACGAACCTGAAGAGGATAGTGGAACCCATTATGCTGCCATTTCACAATTGATTTACAAGCTGACTTCTGAAATGACTTCTGCGGGATACGCTTACAAAATAGACACGGACCTTCGGCCCGAGGGAGGTGCAGGGGTTTTAGTTATGTCTATTGCCGGCTATGAGCAATATTTCAAGACGCGAGCAAGAATCTGGGAGCAGCAGGCAATGGTTCGGGCACGTGTGATAGCTGGGAGCAAAGAAGTTGGGGAAAAATTTATGGGACGGGTTCACGAGTTTGTATTTCAGGATAATTTTGAATACAGTGCGCTCATAGAAATTTCCAGGATGAGGGAGCGGATGGAATTAGAGCTGGCTCAGGAAAAAACTAAAGGTAAAAATGTAAAGCTCGGATTTGGAGGAATTGCAGATATTGAATTCGCTATGCAAATTTTACAATTGATGCACGGTAAAAAAAATCCACGTCTCCGGAAAACCAATACAATGAGTGCTCTCGATATGTTTGTTGCTCAGGGAATGATAGATCAGAGTAAAGCAGATGCGGTGAAAGGTAACTATCTTTTTTTAAGAAGGCTGGAATGTGCATTGCGGATTATTCGTGAGACTCCTACCAATAACCTTCCGAAGGAAGTACGCGATCTGGCTCAACTTGCACGTTTGATGTCCTACGTTGGGAATGATGCGGATAGACTTTCCAATGCTTTATTAAAAGATTACGAAAAGCACACCGTGCAAATGCGGGAGTATTACCGCGAGACCATTGGGCAATTATTGCGTACCGGGCCACGCTCATCTTCTGAAAAAGAAAATGAGAATAGGCCCATCGATACGGTCAATTAAAAGAGCTCTTTAAAAAGTTTTTAAAATTTAAATTTGCTGACCAAGCCTTGAAGATCAACAGCAAGCTTTGAAAGCTCATTGGCTGCATCCTTGGTCTGGCTGGAGCCCTGTGTTGTCTCTTCCGCTGCGGTTGAAACGCCAGAGATATTTTGTGAGATTTCCCCGACTCCCTTTGCGGCTTCCTGAACATTTCTCGACATTTCATTTGTCGTCGCGCTTTGTTCTTCAACGGCGCTGGCAATGGTGCTGGAAATATCATTTATTTTGTTAATGATAGTGCCAATCTCCCCAATGGCATCAACAGCATCTCCTGTATTAGCTTGAATGGTCTGAACTTTATTACCAATTTCTTCTGTGGCTTTCGCTGTCTGATTTGCAAGTTCTTTCACTTCATTTGCTACCACAGCAAAACCCTTCCCTGCCTCACCAGCTCGAGCCGCTTCGATGGTAGCATTCAAGGCTAGTAAGTTGGTTTGTTCGGCAATAGAAGTGATCACTTTAACGACATCACCAATTTCCTTAGAACTTTCTCCAAGGGCACTTATTGTTTCATTGGTTCGTTTAGCCACTTCAACAGCTTCGTTTGAAATTTGAGCTGCCTGTGTTGAGTTGCTAGCGATTTCACTAATACTGGCACTCATCTCATCTGCACCGGTGGCAACGGTTTGAACGTTATTTCCCACTTCTTCACTGGCAGAAGCAACTACCCCAGCCTGGGCAGATGTTTCTTCTGCATTGGCAGACATGGTGGTGCTGGTTGCCGTCAGTTCTTCTGCAGCTGCGCTGACCGATTCTGCATTTTTACTTATATTTCCCATATCACCACGTAACCCTATAATGAAATCTCTGAGACCCGCACCCATTTGTCCAATTGCGCTATCACCATTGACAGTGATTTCTTGAGTGAGATCTCCTTTTGAGGCGGCTTGAACTACAGTAAGCATGGAGTCTACTTTTTCTTGAAGTTCTTTGGCTGCTTTTTGTTCACTTTCCACTGACTCGTTTGCAATTTTTTCCTTTTTTACTTGTTCTGTAACGATACCCCAATCGACCATGGGTCCAAGATACTCCCCATTGTCATCGACATTTGCAGTAATGCTTAACTTTAAGATTTCAGGTCCAACTTGAATCATTGCCTCATGGGGCAAGTTGGCTGGATTAGAAAGTATTTTTCGTTGATGAGCTGGGTTTTTATGAAATATGTCAACAGATTGCCCAACAATATCATCCACTTTTACAGGAAGGTACGTCTCCAAGGTTTTAAGAACTTTTGTAGAGGCGGGATTCATGTATTGAATAACTAAATCCTGATCCGCTGCAATCATATTACCTGGATTATTTTCTACAAAGCCAGCGAGCCGATTGATCTTTTTTTCCTGCTGAACTTTTTTTGTCGCCACATCCCAAGTGATCATTGGCCCTGTATAATTCCCGTCTCTATCTATAATCGCACAAGCTTCAAGTTCAAGAATTTCTGGTCCCAGTTGAAATTGTGATTTGTAAGGCAAATTATTGGGGTCAGATAATAATTTACGTTGGTGCGCTGGATTTTTATGAAAGATATCGATGCTTTTTCCCATTATTTGATCGGCAGGGATGGGTAGATATTGCTCTATGCTTTTAAGAGTTTTTTCAGATGCCGGGTTTATGTAGAGCACGCTGAAATCTTTAATATCTGCCATCATAAAATTGAAGGGAGCATTTTCAACCATAGACGAAACTCTATCTGCATCTTCAATGGGTTTTTTCACCGCCTTGACAATGACCTTTGCGAAAAACCAAGTCAATGCCATTCCGATTATAAGAAATATCCATAAATTTCGAACCAAATCTTCTGATCGGTGCTTTGAGGAGAGCATGTCTTTTGCCAACAGTTGTTTTTGGTTTTCAGTCATGGCGTCTAATTGTTTTTTGATGGCAAAGGCAGTAGGAGCAGCTTTGGTTCCCAACCAGGTATTAGCTACATTCCATTCTTCGCTACCACGAATGGAAAACATTTTTTCAGGAAGGGGAGCAAAAGCCTCTCGCGCCTTGGAAAATTCTTCAAAAAGCCTTGTCTGCTCTGGTGTTAAAAGACTTTTATTAGCGGTTAAATCTCCAAAGCGGCGATTATTTTTTTGCCACATGACATCGAAAGCATCTTTAAACTGGGAATCCCCTGAAAGAAGATAAGCTCGAATGTTAGCTATAGATCGCGCCGTAGTCCCTCTAATGTCAGCCATCATTCCAAGTAATACTTTTCTTTTGGGTGTGCCTTCCAGAGTTCCTTCAATATTGATGATTTTTGTAATTGAGGTGATCAGAATTTTTGCTTTAGGTGCGGCATCTTGCAGAAGAATTTTGTTAGCAGGTAGATTGTCTATTGATCCAGATATGGTTTCAATTTCATTTTGATATTTTTTGAATTCCGACAATTTATTTTTAATGACATCCAACCGTTTAACATTTTCGGGGTTCGTCCAACCTTTCGAAAACGCTTCCATTTTTTTCAGAGAAGGATCAATTTCCTCAGACCAGGAGCTTTCACGCTCCACTTTAAATTTATCTTTTCCAAGAATCATCCATCCACGCAGCGCTGCCAGAGAATGGTTGATACCGTTCAGCATCATTAAACTGTTTTGTGCGGTGGGGACTCGTAAATCGACGACCTTATCGGAAATAGATTTTACTTGTTTGGTTTGCCATATCGCATTGCAGACGATAACTGCCAGTATGAAAGCAACTAAGGAAAACCCAAATTGAATTTTCGGTACGATTCTTAATTTATTAAACCAGTTAAGCATTTCCCCCTCCTATTAGAAGTCTTAATTACGATGAACCCTGAGAGCATAAAATTGGTCCAACAAAATATCGCCATGCCTTATAATTGAGCAGGTTTGAATTTCGTGGTTCATAATTATTACATCGAAACTAAGTGTATTTCAAGTTTTTATTTCATATTAATGCTTTTATAAAAAAGGCATATAAATAATGGATTTAGTGGCTAATAAGAAATCAAATTGTAGTGGTTCGGAGAGAGAATAGGAGCATGGAATGAGCTATAGCTCTCTATTATATCTTTACATTATCTGCCTATAAAATATTGATATGCCTTTCTTAGGGGAGGGTAAGCTTGTAACAAGAGGAGGTTGAAAAGTCGGTGGATTCAAAATATTTTTCAAACCCGTCGGGAGTTTCTCCAGAGCCTAAAAATAAATAGCCTCCTGGTTTTAAAACCGTGCGAATTTTTTCAAGGATAGCCATTTTTACATCGCTGTTAAAATATATTAGAACATTGCGGATGAAGACAATATCCATGGGCAGCAATCCCTCCCATTGTTCGTACAGATTCAAATAGCGAAATTCAATTCTATCTCTGATTTCTTTTTTGATCTTCCATTGTGAATCTGCGCGCTCAAAAAATCGTGGAAGGTAGTGGGGTGGAAGACCTCTTAGTATTTCAAACTGGGTATACAAACCCGATTGGCATTTTTCTAGCATACTTGCTGATATATCGGTAGCAACAATTTTAATTTTTGGTTTTTCAATCCAGGAAAAGGAGTCAGCGAGTAATAAGGCTAATGAATAAGGTTCCTGACCACTGGAACAGGCTGCGGACCAGATACGGATCTGCTGGTCTGGGTTTTTTAACAGCGCAGGAATAATAGCCGTTTTTAATGTTTCAAAGGGATGGCGATCACGGAAAAAAGAAGTTTCATTGGTCAGCATGGCTTCGAGAACTTGTTTGCTTAAGCCACTGTTAGGATTCTTTTTTACTTCATTGATCAGAGCATGAAGGTCTTCAAGGTCTTCCTTGTAAACAATGGCTTGTAGTCGGCCTTCAACCAGATACTCTTTTCCTGATGCAAGCCGAACCGCTGAATTTTCTAGCAGGAATTTTTGTATTGATTGGAAGTCATCCGCGGTGAGAGACAAGTTAAACCCCTTTGTTGCTACTTGCGGTTAAGCATTTTCAGGTGCAACCAATTGGTTTCTGCCAAGACCCTTTGCACGACGCAAGCATTCTTGAGTTTCAATAAGACACTTATTCCATTGCTTATCTGGGGAGCATTGGTTGACACCCATACTTAGGGTCATGGGAATATGATTTTGATTGAAATCCAACATTTCATTTTCAATCCGAATACGAATTTTTTCACCAAGGATTTTAGAATCTTTCAATTCGGTTCCAGGTAAAAGTATCAAAAACTCTTCACTGCTCCACCGACCTACATGATCATACTGGCGAAGAGTATCTGTTAAGAGGGATGCGGTACGAATGATCACCTGGTCTCCAATGCTAATGCCGAACTTGTCATTTATTTTACTGATGTGATCAATGTCGGCCAATATCAAGGAAAATGCCTTTTCTGTGCTTTGACTTTTTAATTGTTCCTGGAAAAGTTTCTCTTCTAGCCCAGGTCTATTCCAGAGCCCAGTGAGCAGATCCTTTTTTGCTGAATTCATCAGGACTTCCTGCGTGTCTTTCAGCTCAGATATAAGGTTGTCTTTATCTCGAATAGATTTTTTTAATCGCAAATGAGTTTCCACCCGGGCTAACACTTCCGGCAAACGATATGGCTTGAGAATATAGTCTACGCCACCTGCATTGAAGCCTTCTATAATATCGTCACCGCCTCCTTTGGCGGTTACAAAAATTATAGGAATGTCTCTGGTCAATTCGCTGTTCTTCAGTTTTTTGCAGGTTTCTATTCCGTTCTCTCCCGGCATCATAATGTCGAGCAAAATTAAATCGGGTTGTAATTCAGGTGTGATTTCTAAAGTTTTTGTTCCACTTTCTGCGGTAAATATTTGATAGTTTCTTGACGCTAAAGTGATGGAGAGTAACTCTATGTTGGTTGGAACATCATCGACAATAAGGATTTTCATCCTCGAGAGGTCATCGGCATTATGATCCATGATTTATCTTTCCAATAAAATTAAATGGGTTCTTGAATGCCAAAATTCTCGATAAAAAAATTTCCATATTTATCAAGAGTACGAAGCCCCTTGAACTCTTTACCACTGGATAAGAATCAAGAGGCTTCATTTTTTAATATATTGAAAAATCAATAATAGAATAAGGGAATTTAATTGTTGTTATTGTCATTCTTTAAATTCTCAATAAGGGTTCTTAACTCCTCTGCCATTTTAGAAAGATTGGAGCTGGCTATTTGAGTATCTCCAGCACCTTGCTTTGTCGAATCAACGGCTGTAGCCAGAGATGCAAGATTTTCAGCAATAGTTTGGCTGCCTCCTGCGGCATCGGATACATTGCGAGTCATTTCCCCTGTAGTAGCTGTTTGTTCTTCAACGGCACTGGCAATAGTGGTGGAAATGCCATTTATTTCATCAATAACTTTTCCGACATCACTGATAGAGGTTACCGCTCCTCCGACATCGGACTGAATCGATTGAATTTTTTCAGTGATTTCTCCCGTTGCTTTAGCCGTTTGGTTGGCAAGTTCTTTTACTTCATTTGCCACAACGGCGAAACCTTTACCTGCTTCTCCGGCGCGCGCCGCCTCGATGGTTGCGTTCAATGCAAGTAAATTGGTTTGCTCAGCAATGCTGTTGATGACTTTTATTACTTCACCAATCTCCTGACTACTTTGACCGAGGGAGCTGATAATGGCGTTTGCTTCTTTGGCCGATTTTACAGCACTTAAAGAAGTATCCGCGGCATTGCTGGCATTGCCTGCAATTTCTTTGATGCTGGCGTTCATTTCTTCTGTTCCGGCGGCAACGGAATTCACATTAGAACTCACCTCTTTTCCAGATTCAGAAACAAGCCCAGCTTCTTTGGCCGCATTCTCTGCGTTTTTTTCCATACTAAGACTGATTTCTGAAAGTTCTTCAGAAGCTTCAGCCAAGCCTTGAACCACTTCGCCTATTTGTTCCAGAACTGCAAACATATTTTGTTTATTGCTGCGATCACGCTCTTCCAACTCCAGCTGTTTGGTTACTAGGGACCACGAGATCATGGGCCCCATGTAATTTTGATTATTGTCGTAAATAGCACTGACCAGAAGATCCAATTTTTCCGGTCCAAGTTGAATAACGGCTTGATGCGGCAGGTTTCTGGGATCTTCCAGAATTTTTCTTTGCATGGCCGGATTCTTGTGAAAGATGTCGATGGACTGCCCCATGATTTTATCGACCTGAGTGGGCAGATATTGTTCAATCGTTGTTAAGGTTTTGGTTGAAGCCGGGTTCATGTATTGAATGTTCAAATCCGTATCTGCATAGATCACATTGGTGGGAGCATTTTCCATCATGGACGTGACTTGCGCGGCTTTGGTTTCTAACGCCAGTTTTTCGGTTACCACAGACCAGGAAACCATGGGGCCAAGATACTTGTGGTTGTCATCATAAATAGCACTGACGAGAAGGTCGAGTTTTTCCGGCCCGAGTTGAATAATGGCTTGATGGGGTAGGTTTTTGGGGTCTCCAAGAATTTTTCTTTGCAGGGCTGGGTTCTGGTGAAAAATGTCGATGGATTGACCTATGATATTATCGACCGGAGTGGGCAGATATTGTTCAATGGTTTTTAAGGTTTTGTTTGAAGCCGGGTTCATATACTGGACATTGAGATCATCATCTGCATAGATTACATTGGTGGGCATATTCTCCATCATAGACATGACCTGCGCGGTTTTAGTTTGCATTGCTATTTTGTCAGTAATAACCGACCAGGAGATCATCGGGCCGATATATTTTCCACTGCTATCAAATATAGCTGAAGCTTGAAGTTCGAGAGTTTCAGGGCCTAATTGAAATTGCGCATCATAAGGCATGTTCCCAGGGTCGGCGAGAATTTTGCGTTGATGTGCAGGATTTTTATGGAATATATCGATACTCTTTCCCAGTAATTCGTCTACAGGAACAGGTAAATATTGTTCAATGGTCTTGAGTGTTCTTATGGAGGCCGGGTTTAAATATTGCAAATTCAAATTTTTAATATCTGCAAACATAAAGTTTAGTGGAGCGTTTTCAACCATTGCGCGAACCCGATCTGCCTCTTCGATCGGTACTTTTACTGCTCGAACGATTATTATTGTAAACAATAGCGTTAGCCCCAGACCTATAGAAAGTAAAGTCCAAAGGTTTTCAGACAAAGCATCAGAAAGACTTTTTGCATTGTCCATATCTGTTGCCAGTAATTTCTTTTGGTTTGTGGTCATAGAATCGAGTTGTTCTTTTATAGCAAAAGCTGAGGGTGCTGCCTTTGTGCGGAGCCAGGTGTTGGCTATATTCCATTCATTGCTGCCGCGAATTTTAAACATTTTTTCTGGCAAAGGTGCAAAAGTCTCTCTTGCTTGAGTAAACTCCTTAAACAATGCTGCCTGTTCTGTTGTCAAAAGGCTTTTGTTTGCGGTCAAATCTCCAAACCGCCGAATATTTTTTCTCCACATGACATCGAAAGCATCTTTGAACTTGGAATCACCTGAAAGTAAATAAGCTCGAATGTTAGCCAAAGACCTAGCTGTGGTTCCTCGAACATCGGCCATCATGCCTAATAGTGCTTTTCTTTTGGGTGTGGATTCCAACGTTCCTTCGATGTTAATTATTTTTGTAATGTTGGTGACTAAAATTGCGGCCTGAGGTGCGGCTTCTTGAAGTAGAATTTTGTTCGCTGGTAAATTATCGATCGTTCCGGAAATGGATTCAATTTCACTCTGATATTGTTTGAAGTCTTTTAATTTGGATTGAATAATTTTAAGTTTTTCAATATTTTTGGGATTCGTCCAGTTCTTTGAATACTCTTCCATCTTTTTCAGGGAAGGGTTGATTTCTTCGGACCAAGACTTTTCGCGTTCGATTTTAAATTTTTCATTTCCCAGAATCATCCACCCACGTAATGCAGCGAGGGAATGGTTGATGCCGTTTAGCATCATCAGGCTGTTTTGTGCTGTGGGGACACGTATTTCGATAACTTTATCTGAAATGGTTTTTACTTCTTTTGTTTGCGATAAAGTTGTGGTGACGATACCGATCATAATTAGCGCAACGATCGAAAACCCAATTTGAATTTTTGTGATAACCTTTAGGTTCTTTATCCAATTGAACATATCCCCCCCCTGGTATTAGATTATTCCACTTGTGAGAAAACATTGAGCGCTCAAAAATAACTCCCAAAAACATCTTAAATCGGAATATTTTACTAGATAGAATATTTATCTAGACAGTGGCATTTATTTTTTTGGATTAAAGATGATACAATGTGATTAGAGGTAAATCAAATATATTTTTAATTCGCAATATTATGGCTGAATATCCGAAAAAATTAGGTAATTTATCAGTATAAAGTAGGTTTTTAATAATCATGGGATTCTGGCGATTATTGGATATTATTGTTTTTTATGGTTGATGTAATTTTATTGGTTTAAAAAAGTTCCTGTATCCAAAATTGTTTTGCAGGATAATGCCCTTGTTGTGAGTAGGATAAAACCCCAGCTTGGATGTTGCCGAAATTAAAATATATTTGAATTACGCTCCTTATGGAGCAGAGACACTAAGGCTTGGGGGAGGTGTTTTTTGAAAAAGCGTTGAGCTTGTAAGCGACGCTGTCGATCAGGGCCTGCCAACTGGCCTCGATGATATTTTCGGATACGCCAACCGTACCCCATTTGCTGTGGTGGTCGCCGGATTCGATCAGCACACGAGTCTTGGCGCGCGTGCCTTTTTTCTCTTCGAGGATGCGTACTTTGTAATCGTAGAGGTTGACTTCTTCCAGTTCTGGATAAAATTTTACCAATGCTTTTTTTATAGCCTTATCGAGAGCGTTTACAGGGCCTGTTCCTTCGGCTGCAGAAACTTCTTGCACACCATTCACTTTTAACTTTACTGTGGCCTCAGATAAAGGTTCTTCATCTTCCTGACGTTTTTCGACGATGACACGGAATCCTAAAAACTCAAAAAAGACTTCCTTTTCACCTAGAGCATCCCGCATCATTAGTTCGAACGAGGCTTCCGCTCCTTCATACTGAAAACCCAGGTTTTCAGATTCCTTAAGGGTCGCCAGTATCTTCTGGATTTTGGGATCGTCCCCATCAACATCAATGCCAAATTCTTTGGCCTTATGAAGCACATTGCTTTTTCCGGATAGGTCGGAAATCAGGATACGTTGGTTATTACCGACTGCTTCAGGTTTTATATGTTCATAGGTCTTCGAATTTTTTCGCACTGCACTTACGTGAACGCCGCCTTTGTGGGCGAAGGCACTTTTGCCGACAAACGGTTGTTGGTCCCAATGCGCTTTATTTGCCAATTCATCTACAAATGCAGAAACATCTTTTAACGTTTCAAGTTGTTCATCTGAAATGCAATCGAGTCCCATTTTGATTTTTAAATTTGGGATGATGGAGATAAGGTTCGCATTTCCACACCGCTCGCCAATGCCATTAACCGTTCCTTGAACCTGTTGCGCCCCTGCACGTACTGCGTTTAGCGAATTGGCGACCGCTAACTCGGAGTCGTTGTGGGCATGGATTCCTAGCTTGACTGAAACAGATTTTTTGACTTCTGTAAAAATCGAGTGCACCTGGTCGGGAAGCGTTCCACCGTTGGTGTCGCAGAGCACGACCCAGTCTGCACCTGCTGACTCAGCCTCTTTGATGGCTTTTACCGCGTATTCTGGATTATTTTTGTAGCCATCAAAAAAATGTTCGGCATCGAACAAAACTTCAGTTCGGTGTTTTTTCAGGTAACTGATGCTTTCAAAAATCATCCTCAAGTTTTCATCGAGGGTCGTGGACAAGGCATCTATTACATGCAGGTCCCATGTTTTTCCGAAAAGGGTGAGAACTTCGGTTTCAGTTTTCATTAGAGCTTGTAAAACGATGTCTTCTTCTACATTTTTGTCGGGATAACGGGTGCTGCCAAACGCGGTGATTTTTGTTTGCTTGAAATTTGAGCGACTAGCTTTGGAAAAAAACTCGATGTCTCGCGGATTCGAACCTGGCCAGCCGCCTTCGACATAATGTACCCCCAGCTCATCGAGCCTAAGAGCGATGCGAATTTTATCTTCAACGGTGAACGATACACCCTCTGCTTGCGAGCCATCGCGAAGTGTAGTGTCGTATATTTTTACAGGGTTCATTTTTTCTTTGCTTTAGTTTTTTTCCGGGCCGGACTATTTTTTTTCTCGATACTTTTTATGGGTGTTGGCTTGGTGTCTAGACCGAATGCTGTATGAAGCGCATTGACAGCGGCTTTAGTATGTTTTTGCTCGATGATGCATGAAACTTTGATTTCTGAAGTGCTGATCATCAGGATATTAATTTTTTCCTTTGAAAGCGTTTTAAAAATCCGAGCCGCAACCCCTGAATGGCTTCTCATCCCTGCGCCTACAATAGAGATTTTAGCTATCTTCGAATCAGCACTGACATTTACAGCGCGAATTTTTTTAGCTACTTTTTCCATGATGACCATTGCCTCATTCAGCTCTTCCCGACCCACCGTGAAAGATAAATCGGTATGGCCTTCGGCACTGATATTTTGGATGATCATGTCCACAGAAAGACCGGCATCAGCGATGGACCCAAATATATTCGCGGCTATACCTGGCTGGTCGGGGACTTCTTTCAAGGTGATTTTCGCCTGATTTTTATCGTACATGATTCCGGAAACCACCGGCTGTTCCATATTTGAATCCTCCTCGCAGATCAAAGTTCCTTTACCCCCTTCTATATAAGAGGATTTCACGACCAAAGGCATTTGAAACCTATGGGCAAATTCAACGCAACGTATTTGCAGAACTTTAGCCCCTAAGCTAGCCATTTCCAGCATCTCATCATACGATACCACATCCAGTTTTTTTGCTTTGGGTACCATTCTAGGGTCTGCCGTATAAACACCATCAACATCGGTATAGATTTCGCATTGGGAGGCGCCGAGCGCAACAGCTAAAGCAACGGCAGAAGTATCTGAGCCACCCCGCCCTAATGTTGTTACATCGCCTTTTTCATTAATACCCTGAAAGCCAGCTACAACGATAACGTTGTTGTCTTTTAATTCCTGTTGAGCTCTTTTAGCATCGATTTGTTTAATCCGCGCGCGGGTATGCACGCTATCTGTTTGCAAACCAATCTGTCTTCCCGTCATAGAGATGGCAGGAATGCCCCGAGCTTGAAGGGCCATCGTCAACAAAGCACTTGAAATTCTTTCCCCCGAAGAGAGTAAAAGATCCATCTCTCTTCTTTCAGGGTTGTCGCAAATCTGACGGGCCATTTTTACAAGCTTATCGGTTTCGCCTGCCATTGCTGAAACTACGACTACCACCTGGGTTCCTGTTTTTCGGATGCGCGCGATTCTTTGGGCAACGTGTTGAATGCGATCAAGAGTGCCGACCGATGTGCCACCATATTTTTGTACAACTAAGGGCATGTTCATAATTCGTTATTTAAAAATGCTTCGATCAATTCGGGGGCGGTGTTAAATTTTTTCCCCGATTCTAAAATTTGTTCGTCATACTTTTTTAAGTCGCCGGTTTTATCTTTAGTTTTTGAGGAGTAAACCAGATAGGGCACAGGGCCTCGGTCATACTTCATCAACGATGCGGAACTTATATGATTCACAACAATAAGTAGTTTTGTTTCTTCCTGTGTTTCAAGGGCTTGAGCAATGGGTTTGACCACTTCTGAATCAAAATCTTCAATCGCAAGAATTTTATCGTCAATACTACCTTTGAGGGAAACTTCTTCTCCAGCTCCAATATGCAGATAGACCACATCTTTCTTTTCGAGTTCTGCCAGAGTGGTTTTCACTTTCCCAGAATAATTGGTGTTGTAAAAACCGGTTGCTCCTTCTACGTCTAAAACTTCTATTCCTGAAGACTTGGCAATGCCTTTAACCATCGACGATGCGGTGATGACTGCTGCTGATTTTTCAAATCGCTCATGGAATGTCGGTAGAGATGGTGCCTCGCCGTTTCCCCAAAGCCAGATGCTGTTAACAGGGTCTTTTTGCTCCTGAGTGCGTTTTTGGTTGTAAGGAAGGTTGTGCAAAACTATTTGCGCTTGATTCATCACGAAAACAAGATCGCGCACGTCTTTACCTTCGGGCATAAACTTTCTTATTCCCTCACCAATTAGTTCGTTGGGCGGAGTCAACCTTTCTTGTATCGGCGGATTTTTTACTACTACGAGATTATGAAATCCCTTTCCATGATGGAACGTGGCATCCGTCACCTGTTCGTTTAAAGCGTTTATTAATAACTCTGAGTCTTCAGCGGATAAGTTCCCGCCTGTATAATCCTTCATCACCATATCGTCATGCGTGGCTTGAAGGGTTATTAGATCGCAGCATAAAACGGTTTCATCTGCTTCAGGTTTTACTCCAAGCCCAATGGCATCGAGAGCGGCATGACCGCTTTTATACTTTTCTGGTTCGTCGCCAGAAAGTCCCAGGCAGGAAACTTCGTTTCCAGGATGAAGGCTATCTGGCAGGGTTTGCACTGGCCCACATTGGCCTTTTTGTACCAAGGCATCCAAGTTGGGGGTCTCTGCAAGTTGCAAAGGAGTTTTATTATCTTTTTCAGCGAAAGGCTTGTCTGTCAAGCCTGCCACAATTACGACTAAATATTTCATTTCATTAGGGAATTTATGGGTCCGGTAAGCCGGGGACTAAGAATTATAACTTAATTTTTCTAAATTCCCCAATCCAATTGCAAAGTTGCTTTGATGAATTAATAGATAGGGCGGAAAATATAAACCAACTCTTATGTTCATCAAAGACAAGCAAAATTTTTTTCCTGAAGAAGAAGGAAAAAGCGGACTAAAACATATATCGTATTGACGATATTTTTTTGTGTGGAAAATTAGATTTTGCCCTAAAAATCAAACTGTTATGGACGAATTATCACTTTTATGATACGTTGTTCAAAAGTATTTATTATCGCTGAGTGAGTGGAATGTTTTGAGATTTTTTATCCATTGGTTTCGGGGAGAAATTAAGGAGATTATGCATGTATGAGGTGAACGAAATTTGTAAAAATGGCTCGTCTCTACCCCTGACCACTGATGGTCATCTTCGTATTGTTTTTATAGGTACGGGTTCTGCTTTTGCAAAGCGTCGGCGGCAGTCCAATATGCTTGTCATTCAGGGTGATCACCATGTTTTGATTGATTGCGGTACGCAAGGGCCTTTGGCGTTGAATGATGTGGGACTGAGTGTTTTGAAAGTGCGCTGTTACCACCCCACACATAGTCATGCAGACCATATTGGCGGATTAGAAGAAGTCGCATTGATGAATCGCTATACCCCAAATGCGGAAAAACCCGATATGATCATTCTGCGTGATTATCAGGATTTGCTCTGGAGTAAAAGTCTGGCGGGAGGTTGCGAATCCTGTGAGGCTAATCAGGGCCGTCCCCTTCAATTGAATGATTTTTTCAACATATTACGTCCACAAAATATTGAGATCGATGGAAGAAAATTTTGGTCCTATAAACATGGGCCTATTGAGTTGGTTATAATGAGGACTCGGCATTTTCCAGACACAGCTATCAGCGTTGATGAATCGCAATGGTGCTCCGGTGTTTTCATAAATCGACGTGCTTGGATTTCTGGGGACACCATGTTCGATGCGGATTACCCAATTCGATTCAGTAAAATGGCTGAAGTCATGTTTCATGATACGCAATTATTTTTTGGCGGTGTACACGCTTCTTATCAAGAGTTGAATACTTTGCCTGATGATGTTAAATCAAAAATGTATTTGTACCATAATGGGGATAACTGGGATAAACCGGAAACCTGGGCAAAGGGAGCAACCGATTTTACGGGTGATCCTGCTAAGGATGGTTTTCTAGGTTGGACAGAACAGAATGTGGCATACGATTTCAAATAAATAACACTTCTTGTACAGTTTCGAGTTCCCCAGAGGTTATTAGATCTAAAATAATGTTAGGGCGGTTAAGGAGGATGGCCCGAAGATGAGTTACCAGATTACTTTAAGCACTTGGTCCGGGGAAAGTAAGAAAGAAGCCGCCGAGAAGCTATCAAGAATATTCCGATTGAATAAAGAAAAAGGCCTGGCTACAGTAGAAGGTCTATGCGAAGGACTTCCCTGGCGATTCGAAAACACCATTTCTGACCAACAGGCAACCCAGGCTGCAAAATTTTTACAAGAGATTGGGTTCTCTGTAGACATCACACCGGTAGAAGGTAAAGTTGAACCTTTGCCAGTATCCACCGATGACGCTGAACCTGCAGTACCCGCGACACCCTTCGAAGCTGAATCCTCTTATCGCATGGAGTTTAAGGGCGATGGCCGCACTTTGTTCGGCATTACTTTCACCAATCTCATTAAAACCATTTTTACTCTAGGATTTTATCGATTCTGGGCAAAGACCCGAGTGCGCCAATATCTTTGGGGGCAAACGCTTTTTGCCGGTGATCGCTTTTCTTATCATGGAACAGCAAAGGAGCTCTTGCGAGGTGCCGTTCGTTTTGGGTTATTTTTTATTTTTTTTGTTGCGGTGAGTGTCTATGCCTTTCTTGAGTATGGCCAGGAAGCAAGCGAACTGGTTGGAAATATATTTACACTGATCTTTATGTTTGTGCTTCCATTTCTAATGGTGGGAGCATGGAGATATCGTCTTTCCAGAACAGCGTGGAGGGGAATACGATTCTCCTTCCGTGGTCAGGGGAGACAAGCTTTGACCGTTTATTTTAAAGGTTACCTTGCCGTTCCGCTTACGTTGGGTCTTTATTGGCCTTATTTCAAGATGGAACAAGAAAAATTCTGGCGGCAAAATTCCTGGTTCGGCGATGTGCAGATGCGTTTTTCTGGAAAAGGAAAAGACTTTCTGAAAAAATTTATCGCTGCCCTATTCCTTACTCCTTTAACACTGGGATTTTATCTTTTCTGGTTCAGTGCCGATTTAAGTCGCTACATATGGTCCCACACTCATATTGGGGGCGGCACTTTTCATTTTCCTATTAAGGGACGAGATTATTTTAATTTAAAAGTGGCTAATTTTTTCATACTTATTTTTACTCTCGGCTTGGGTGGTCCTTGGGTTGTGGTTCGCAACCGTAAATTTATTGCTGATCATTTAACTTTTTCAGGAAATATTGAGCTCAATCGAGTTGTCCAGGAAATGCAAGAAAGTGGGGCTTTTGGCGAAGAGAGTATGGATATTATGGATGTGCCCATTGACATCGGTTAAACTTCCCTCAGCAGGTTTCTGAAAAAATTCCGACCGTCCCTTCAAGAAGCTGAAGGCATTGAAGGATCTCGGCTTACTCAATGCTCTCGTCAGGAGCGGGAATGGTTAACCCAAAATTGCAGTTTAGCGGCTCCCTGTTCGATGGAAAAAGTGCGCAAAAGCAACCCGTTCGCATCGAATTAACTCCATATCATATTGTCCTCACAATTCCAGGCGGTTCTACGGTGAGTTGGCCTTATTCGGACATTCGATGGACTGCAGAAACGATTCCTTTCCATATTGAACACCGGCTCAATACCCCAGAAGAGAGACTGGAAACTCTGGTTGTGGAAGACCCTGATTTTTATGAAAACTGCCGAAGAATAGCCCCGGATGATTTTTCCCGCACAGCGACAAAAAACTCTTTCAATTGGAAAATATTTTCAGCGGGAATTTTAATTCTCCTCTTATTTTTTTATGCAGCATATAAAATTGTTCCCCATTATTTTGTAGATCAGGTAGTAGATAAAATTCCGGTAGAATGGGAGGAAACATTAGGAGACGCGGTTTTGTCTGCCTTCCCGGTAGAAAGAAATCCTGATCCAAAAGTAATAGCGTTGCTCACAAATATACTCCGCCTTTTAAAACAATCTAAGGTGGAAAAGACTCCTTATAATCTTAAAATTTTTATTTTACCGACTGAAAAAATCAATGCATTAGCTTTGCCGGGTGGGAATATTATTGTCTTTGAAGGATTACTTAAGATAGCCGACTCTCCTGAAGAACTTGCTGGTGTATTAGCTCATGAAGCGCAGCATATATTTTTGAAGCACTCTACCCGGGGAATATTGCGAAACCTGGCATCTGGGATGTTGCTGACTCTGGTTCTGGGAGATGCTAATACTGTTATGGAGAGCGCGGTTAGCATTGCCGGGCAACTCAATACCCTAGGGTTTAGCCGTAAAATGGAAACGGAAGCAGATATAAAAGGGGTAGAGTTAATGTTGGATGCGAAAATCAACCCGCAAGGAATGTTGAGTATTTTTAAAAAGTTACTGAAAGAAGAATTAAAATTAGAGGAAAATAAGAAAAACAGCTCTAGTTCTAAAGGCATGGAAGAGGTATTCTCATATTTGTCTACGCATCCATCGGCTAAAAGTCGTTTGGAAAACTTGGAGAACCAAATTAACAAAAATTCAGAAAAATATTGGATACCTCTTTATCCCAATTCCAACTGGAATGAAATCAAACCTCGAGATTAATTTAACCCAAATGAAAATATTTTCAGGCAGAGTAAAATTTATAAAGCCTGAAGAGAAACTCTGGAGCAAATAATAAATGATTGTTGTAACAGGAGGGGCGGGTTTTATAGGAAGCGCCTTGATTTATGGATTAAATAAAAAAGGCATAAAAGATATCTGGGTTGTCGATCAGGTTGATCATCCTGAGAAACAGGAAAACTTAAATCTTCTCAATTTTGATCGCTTGATCGGGATAGATGATTTTCTGAAAGATGTGTTGGAGAAAAAACTTGCCCGGTGTGATGCGATACTTCATATGGGCGCCTGTTCTTCAACAACTGAAACGGACGAATCATTTTTGACAAAAAATAATTTTGAATATACGCGGCATATGGCTAGCTTCTGTCTGGAAAAGGGAATCCGATTTATTTATGCCTCAAGCGCTGCTACCTATGGTGCAGGTGAAAACGGCTACTCCGATGATGAATCCAGGTTGGAAACTTTAAAGCCGCTCAACCTGTATGGAGACAGTAAACAAAAGTTTGATTTATGGGCGCAAGCACAAGGCGCTTTGAAAAACTTGGTCGGATTGAAATATTTTAACGTATACGGCCCCAATGAATACCACAAGCAGGACATGCAAAGCATGGTGCGAAAAGGATTTCTTCAACTACGTGATACAGACAAGCTGTGTTTGTTCAAGTCTTATAAGCCTGAATATTCTGATGGAGGGCAGGAAAGAGATTTTTTATACATAAAAGATGCTGTGGCTATGACCTTGTTTTTTTTGGAGCGCCAAGATATAGGAGGAATCTTTAACGTAGGATCGGGAAAGGCAAGAAACTGGAACGATCTTGCAAAGGCGATTTTTGTGTCGATGAACAAACAACTCAACATTGAATATATTGATATGCCCTCTGAGATCAGAAACCAGTATCAATATCACACTTGCTCAGATACAGAAAAAATTCGCAATGCCGGATACTCTCAATCTGTTATGTCTTTGGAAGAGGGTATTGGTGATTATGTAACTCAATACCTTATTCCTGGAAGGCATTTAGGGTCGAGCGCTGTATAAATCGAGACAAACCCCCTGAAAATTATTCAGCGCAAGTCTTCTAATTTCCGTTGCTGTCCTTAGAGGATTGATGCTTGGCGAGGATTTTTTCCAAGGTCATGGTTGTCGAATGACCTTTTAATATTGGGATGAGTTCTACGTGAGCTCCATAACCCTCCACTATTTCGCGCCCGACAACCTCATCGATTTTATAGTCATCGCCTTTTACCAGGATGTCAGGTCTTATTTCGCGAATTAGTTTTTCTGGAGTGGCTTCATTAAATAGCGTGATGTAATCAACAAATTTCAATGCAGAAAGAATATTGGCACGCTCTTTTTCCGTTTTTATGGGTCGATCTTCTCCCTTTAAGTTTCGAACGGACTCGTCAGTGTTGAGTCCGACCACTAAAATATCTCCCAGAGACTTTGCCTTCTGCAAAAATTCGATATGGCCTCCGTGAAGGATATCGAAACAACCATTTGTGAACACGACCTTTTTTTCAGTACTTTTTGCAAGGCTTACGATTTTCTTTAATTCTTCAAGCTCTAGAACGGTTTGGGAAGTGCGCAGCATTTCCTCGTGAAGAAATTCGTTTATTTCGTCTAAGGTGACGACTGCGGTTCCCACTTTCCCGACCACGATGCTGGCGGCCATATTGGAAAGCCACGCGGCTTCTTTGAAATCGAAACCCACAAATACGGCCATACTAAACACACTGATAACGGTATCGCCTGCACCAGTAACGTCAAAAACTTCTTTCGCTTCTGTGGGGATAGAAACAGATTTTTCCTTGTTTTGGAAAAGCGTCATGCCATCCTTCCCTTGGGTAATGAGGATGGCTTTGGCGCGTGTCAGATTTAATAGATATTCTGCTGCCCGGTTGAGGCTTTCTTTATCCGTAATTTTGATAGGTACAGATCGAGAAACTTCCTTTAAATTCGGTGTGATGACGGTAGCATCTTTATAAAGTGAGAAATCGGAGCTTTTGGGATCTACGATGACGTGCTTTTTAGCTTTCTTTGCCCGATGCATGATTGCGTGTATGACTTTTTCAGTAAGGATTCCTTTTTGATAATCAGAGCAAACGACACCATCCATGCCGGGAAGAGTTTGGCTAATATACTGGATGAGTTTTTTTTCGGTCTCTTCAGTAATAGGTCGGTTATCTTCCTTGTCTATTCTAAGGACCTGTTGGTTGTGTGCAATGATGCGCATTTTTGAAGTGGTAGGTCGATGTACAAAACGGAAGATTCCCTCTGTCTGAATGGAACGGTTATGAATGGTTTGTAAAAGCTTATCGCCTTTTTCATCTTGACCGAGGGCTCCACAAAGGTGAACTTCACATCCTAAGGCAACCAGATTGTTGGCAACATTAGCGGCACCACCGAGAGCAAGTGTTTCTGAACGAGTTTCCAGAATAGGGACTGGCGCTTCGGGGGAAATGCGATTTATCCCACCCCAGATGTATTCATCCAATATAAGGTCGCCGACCACTAATACTTTAGGCCGCTTTTTTTGGTCAAAGAAAAATTTAAATCGTTCTCTCATTTATAAGTCTTCTTCTATAATTTCACAAAGGATATGACCGATAGTAATATGCACTTCCTGAATCCTGGCTGTATCATTGGATGGGATGACAATGGGAAGTTTTACAAGATCTTTTAATTTCCCGCCATCTTTTCCTAAAAGACCTATGGTATAAGCGCCGATAGAATTGGCTTTGCTGATTGCCCGAATTACATTTTCAGAATTTCCACTTGTGCTAATACCGACTATGGCATCGTCTTTATTTGCCAGCGCTTCAATCTGCCTTTCGAATATGGTTTCAAAGCCATAGTCATTTCCGAGTGCGGTTAAAGAAGAGGTGTCCACTGTCAATGCGAGTGCAGGGATGGCTCTTCTTTCCTTTTTAAAACGACCTATCAATTCAGCAGCAATATGCTGGGCGTCTGCGGCGCTACCTCCATTCCCCATCAGTAACAGTTTCCCGCCTTTTTCCAGCCGTTCATTGATTTTATTTGCAGCATCCAGTATTTGAGGAGAAAGAGTCTCTGCTACCGTTTTTTTTAAATCGGCGCTGGCGTTAAGAAAGTTTTTTACACGGTCCATTAAAAATTAATCCTTTGTCTAAATAAAAAATAGATCAAGTCTATAGAAGC
>JAJDBA010000246.1 GCA_029261675.1 Nitrospinaceae bacterium | reverse complement strand
GACTTGCGTACACAGAGAAAATACATGCATTGCTATAGGTACCCTTCCTGTTTTAAACTCAGAAGGATGCGAAAATATTTTTTCATACTAGGGCTGGCGTTTTTGTTCGTTGCGGATATAGCAAAGGCTGACTATTCCAGTCTGACTCTTCCTCGTATTGTCTATGAGGGGGGTAACTACAATGCTCGTCCAGAGGCATTGAGAAGTCTGCTGGCCCAGATTGCGCGCCGCACATCGGTGGAGGTCAATCGCGAACCCATAGCATTGAAACTTTCTGATCCTAACCTGTTTAAGTATCCTTTCATTTATCTAGGGGGTGATAAGGCGTTCAAGCCTTTTCCGGAAAGTGAATTGAAAATATTGCGCAAATATTTAAGTTATGGCGGATTCCTGTTTATCGATGATAACTCTGCCGAACCCGATTCGGAATTTGACCAGTCTGTGCGAAAAATGGTCGCGAAACTTTTCCCTCAAATGCCATTAAAGAATATTCCTCGTGACCATTCTGTGTTTCGTTCGTTTTATTTGCTCAATACCGTTTCAGGCAGAGCGATTGTTAAATCACATTTAGAAGGCGTTTCACTTAAAGGGCGAACCGTTCTCATGTATTCGTCCAACGATCAGGCGGGTGCTTGGTCTAGGAACAAGTTGGGAGACTGGAATTACGATATTTTGGCAGGAGGGTATCGTCAACGGCAATTATCGATACGGCTTGGGGTCAATATCATTCTCTATGCGTTGACCCTCGACTATAAAAAAGACATGGTGCATTTGCCTATTATTCTTGAGCGTCTTCGCAGGTATCAATCGCCATGAACGGGTTAGCGAAAATTTTTGGGTTCGACTCTAAAGACTACGACCAGTGGCAGGTAAACTGGGCTCCGGAAGACCCGTGGTTGATTGCCATTTCCCTTGGCTTGATGATGCCTCTTGCGCTTTGGTTTTTCTGGACCAGTCTGAGAAGGGTAGGTTCGAATCCACAAAAGGTTTTCCTTTTTTTGCTTCGTGTCGCCGCTTTTGCGCTTCTGGTGATTATTTTGTTGCGCCCCGAACTAGAGTTTAAGAAAAGTCATTCTCTTAAAAACCACATCGCAGTTTTACTCGATAACAGTAAAAGCCTTTCCATTAAAACTTTTCCCAGGGAACTCCCGAGAATTGACCTCGTCAAGGAAACGCTGGGGTCCAATAAGAAATATTTTGACCAACTGAAAAAGGATTTTCAGGTTGATACTTATTTTGTATCCGATGGCATTGAAAAAGTAAGTTCTGGGTTGGAAGGTTATCAAGCTCGCCGCCCGTATACAGATTATCGTCGTGTCATGGAAGAGTTAAACAAAGTTTATGAGAACAAATCGCTTCAAGGAGTATTTCTTTTTTCAGACGGGGCCGATTTGACTCAGGAGCCTGGAGAAATATCATCAGACATATTGAAGTCGCTTGCCAGGATAAACGGACCCGTGCACACCTTGCAGGCAGGCAGTAACGACCAGTTCAGAGATCTGGCGTTGGAGTCTGTTTCAGCTCCCGACTTCGGGTTTGTCCAGCAACCGGTGCGTTTGTCGTTGACGGTGTTCTCATCTGCGCTGGGCAATCGTAATGTACCCTTGGTTTTGAAAGAGGGCGATCGTATTCTTGTTTCGAAGATAATTGAAATTCGCGAAGATCAGAAAGAATATAAAGTGGACTTGCAGTTCACTCCGCGAAAAATGGGTAAGCGTATTTATACTTTGAATTTGCCGCGTTTCGCCGAGGAATCGATTCTCACCAATAACCAGAAAGAGTTTGAGGTTGATGTGGCGCGGGACCGAATTCGCATCTTGCATTTAAACGGTCGACCATCATGGGACTCACGATACCTGCGCGAAGTTTTAGCAAATAACCCCAGGGTAGACCTGCTCTCGTTTTTTATTTTGCGTAACCTCGGTGATGATGTTGTTGCTCCAACATCAGAACTTAGCCTGATACCTTTTCCTTCCAACCTATTATTCGATGATTATTTAAGCTCTTTTGATCTGATCATTTTTCAGAACTTCAAGTATGAGCCTTTTATCGATAAAAAATATTTATCCAATATCCGTAAGTATGTTGAAAAGGGCGGGGCTTTTTTGATGGTCGGCGGCGAGCTTTCTTTTCAGGGTGGTAGCTATTCGCGCACCCCGATAGAAGATATTTTGCCGGTGAGTTTTAAAGATGTTGAAAAACATTTTGTCGATACAGAATTTCTCCCAAAAATCAGCGACGAGTTTTCTAATCATCCGATTTTACGTTTGGAAAAAGAATTGAATGATGAGGTCTGGAGCGCCTTACCACCCTTGCACGGGACGAACCTGGGGCTTGTTGCTGAAAAAGATGCTTATGTTTTACTTAAAAAGGAATCGGAATCTCCCATTCTTGTGGCAGGTGAGTTTGGGAAGGGGCGAACGGCTTTACTGGCCACCGATTCTGCCTGGAGCTGGGGATTTGGAAGGGCGGGGGCGAGATATTTTCATCGATTTTGGAACAATGTCATCGACTGGTTGATTGCCGAACCTGAAACGCGCCGCTTGCAATTAGAGTCTGACAAGGAACGTTATCGGGAAGAAGAGCAAGTATTGATAAAATTTAAATTATTGAAGGAGAATTATCAACCAGCCATAAATATTACAGGTAAACTGACCCTCTCTTCTCGCTCAGGCGAGGTCATAACGAAAGAGTTGAAGACGGATGAGCTTGGTGGGCAAGTGTTTCCGTTTCTTCCTGAACAAACTGGGTTTTATGATGCTGTAATAGAGATAGACGGATTGCAGGAAAAGATTATGTTTTCTGTGTTGAAGGACAATGCGGAATTTGAAAAGCCTCTGGTGAATGATTTTGTTTTGAAAAAAATCGCCCAGGTTTCAGGCGGCCAATATAAGGTGCTTGATGGTGCCAACGATTTAAGTGCGCTCCAATTTGCGAATCCGGAAATAAAAGTTAAAAGCCATAGTCGGTCTTTCTCTCTCTGGGAAAATTGGTGGGCTTATGGTCTCGTTGTCGGATTTTTGTTTCTTGACTGGTGGCTCAGGCGAAAAGCAGGGTTGAGTTGACCCGAGGCCAGCCTAATTATTTCCTTTACACAATCTTCACATTACTTTGACCAAAACTTCATTGTTAATCAGGCCTTTATCTTGTAAAATTAATTTGTGATAACGAAACTTCGTTTCATCTCCAGCAATAAAACCCTTTCCCAAAGAAAATTACGTTAAGAAATGGCAAATACACCTGAAAAAGATGGCTTGAATATACGCGAATGGGTTCGCGACCGGATCCTTTTCCTTGCAGTAGGAATATTTGTTTTAGGTGCTGCAGGCTACATTGGTGCTGGAAAAGTGCTGGATGACCATAGTATGTGGCTGCATCCGGTTCGTGAGTTTGCATTGTTAATCTCATTGATCGGCGTAATTTCGCTTGGCTACGAAGTGTTTCTACGCGAGTTGACTTTCAACGAATATAAGGAAGCTTTGCAGGAAATTGTCAACCCCGATGCGGTTCGTTTGGGGATACAAGGTATTTTTAAAAACCGTTCTGAGCTGGCACAAGCTACTTCTTTCGAAGCGTTGTTTGAAAATGTGAAGAAAGAGGTTTTTATCGGGGGGTCCTCCCTGTTGTCCATTTCGACGGCCAGCCGAGAATTGATCAAGGATAAAGTCCTCAACGGAATCAATGTTCGCTTGTTGGTCATGGATCCGAATTCCCCCGTGGTGGAACTGATTACAAAGCAGGGCGGCGGTCGCCATACGTTTCTCAATGAAATTAAGACATCGCTTCTTTTATTGCAAAAGCTGTATCACGAAATTGAAGATGCGAATACGTCAGGTAAAGGCAAGTTGGTTGTCCACAGTTATGACACCATCCCATCGCATTCATTCATTTCTATTGATGCACAAAGTTCTTCAGGAATGATCATTGCTGATATTGGACCTTACCTTGGGCGCAGTACACCGCGACCAAGTATGCAGGTGGTCAATAAAAAGAACGGCATGTTCGGTTATTGGAAAGAGATGAACGATATCATGTGGGAAACCAGCAAGCCGGTAAAGATGGAAGCGGCCGACCCATCTTCAGTCGAAAGTAAGACTTTGGTTTTGGCGAGTGGAATTAAAACAGAGTTTTACGATTCTGAAAGCGACAGCTGGCAGAACGCCTCCATTTGTCAAATGGGGAATGACTGGCGCGGGATCAAAGGCGGCCAGTGGGTATGGGTTCGCGAAACCGTAACTAAAGAAGAAGCTATAACTGGCAGTCAGAAAAAATTTCGTGTGCAGTTTGATTTGCCCGTTGGAAGTGCAGGTTCTATCCATACTGCGGAAATGTTGTTGCGTTCCGACAATACCTGTCACATCGCGGTGAACGATGTGCGTTTGTTGCAGGAATATGGTGGCGCGGAATATCCCGATCCTTTCCTTATCGATATTGCCCAATACGTTCATGCTGGGGATAACACCATAACCTTCGATTTGGTCAGCTACGCCAAACCCGACGCAAAAGCCCCAGAAGACAACCCAACCGGTATCCTCTACCGCCTCCTTGTCGAATATTCTTAGTAACTCCTTCTAATTTTGTGTTTTTTCTTTTTATTAACGGACGGGGATTCGTGTGGGCTTTGCGATTTTCAGGCCCGCCTCATCACGCAAATAAAGCGGGATAGGCCAAATTCCCTACTCTAGCCAACTTATTTTAAACAAAGGGTTAAATCCTTCCTCATCGCGCTGGTTTTGGGCGGTATCTCACCGTAAATCAATTATTGACAGGGTAGGGCAGACTGCTATAATCCCGACTTCTATGGCCTTTTCATCTCAGGTTGTGGCTAACATCTTATAGTTACAAGGCTAAAGGGCTTTTTGAGGTGGATAGGGTGGCTTATTGCTGTCTGCATAATAATATAGAAGCGTTTCTTTTGTTTTTCTGTCTGGGTTGGTTAAATGGCTGAGTATTTTTATTTTTCATTGTTCGCGGTTGTTGCCCTCGTGGTGATTGGTGCTCTGTTGGCATTGTCCACTTTGCTGGGTCCGCGCAACCCGACTCCAGAAAAATTGTTGCCTTATGAGTGTGGCATTGTTCCAACGGAAGAAGCCAAGGGCAGGTACCCTGTACGTTTTGCCACGATCGCGATGCTTTTCATCATCTTCGATGTGGAGGTCGTATTCATGTACCCGTGGGCAGTGGCGTTGGGTGAACTCAAGCTTTTCGGTTTGATTGAAATGCTTATTTT
>JAJDBA010000245.1 GCA_029261675.1 Nitrospinaceae bacterium | reverse complement strand
ATTATCTGGCAAAAAAGCTAACATACGCATAAGCGTCATGGTGAAACCGGCGTATTCATCCGGCGCTAAACTCAGGTCGCCCTTGCCATGCAAGGCAATTTGGTAAAACAATTGAATATCCTCAGCAGAGAACGTCTTTGCTAATGCAAATATTCGCTCACGTTCAGGCACTTCTTCAGCAATGGCTTTAGGCACCGTTTGTGCTAGCGCTATGCGATGCAGTAACGCACCTAAATCCTGCAATGCAGTATCAAACGAAAGACTGCGCACCTCCATCTCATCCGCAATAGATAGCATCTTCTCGCCATCGTTTTGCGCCAAGGTATCCAGCAAATCATAAAGATAATTCTGGTCAATGGCTCCCAGCATTTCACGCACACTGGCTTCAGCCACCTCGCCCTGCCCGAAAGCAATCGCTTGATCCAACATGCTCAAAGCGTCACGCATACTACCCTGCGCAGCACGTGCTAATAACTGCAAAGACACTGCATCACTGTTAATCTTCTCTTCTGCCAAGATCGCTTTCAAATGCACCACAATTTTCGTCAGTGGAATCTGTTTTAGATTAAACTGCAAGCACCGCGACAAAACCGTTACTGGAATTTTTTGTGGGTCTGTGGTTGCGAGTACAAATTTGACATGTGCTGGCGGCTCCTCCAATGTTTTTAACATCGCATTAAAAGCCGACTTAGAAAGCATATGCACTTCGTCAATGATATAAATCTTGTAGCGCGCACTGGTTGGCGCATAAAGCGCATTTTCAAGTAGCTCACGCATATTGTCGACCTGCGTGTTAGACGCAGCATCCAGCTCTATCAGATCAACAAAATTACCACTATCAATATTAACGCAAGCCGAACAAGTCCCGCATGGCGACGCAGTAATGCCTGTGTCGCAGTTCAGTGACTTGGCTAAAATACGTGCAATCGTCGTTTTGCCAACACCGCGTGTACCCGTAAATAAATAAGCATGATGCAATCGATTTTGTTCAAGCGCATTACTCAACGCTTTGACAACGTGATCTTGACCGGTTAATTCGGAGAAGTTTTTAGGGCGCCATTTACGTGCTAGTACTTGAGATTGGGACACGTTTTTATAAATGAGTGGGAGAATTATATCGATGCTGCAAACCAGCCAACACCATAAAAACTTACCTATTTTGATTTAGCGTTGGGTGGCGAGCCAAACCCCCGGCACTTGCAAAAAATAGCTGTGGCTGCTTCCTTCCGGACCTGACCAGATTCACCATCCTGCAATGCGGGGAGGCCCGCCATAAAACTTTAAATGCTGATGACTAAAAAAGTGACGTGAGTATAACAGCCCATCATTAATAATTCCAATCTACCCTTAACAAAAATAATAACAACTCTTCAAGTAAATTAAACATGTAATCTACATCAACTTAATAAATTGACTTTTCAGAACTAGCAGTAAACTACTTATTATGTATTATAAAAGACCGTCTGATATGTTTGATCACTGTGACTCACTCGAAGACTTAAATAAACATCTGCCTTTAAAAGACAAGCTTATTAGTGCACATCGCTCCATTAGCGAGAAATTCGATTTTATTGCGCGTATTGCCATCACTATTTACGACACTGAAACACATATATTAAAAACATATTTAGATAGCAGCGGTGAAGATAAATCCCTCAAACATTATCAAGCCTTGTTGGATGACGCGCCATCACTCAAAGAAATATTGACTATTGGCCGACCACGCGTCGTTAATAAATTAGTTACGTTTGATAAAGGAAAACAGGAGCATACCAAACGTATAGGACGCCAAGGTTATGCCTCTAGCTATACCACACCAATGTTCCATGGTGGTGAGTTTATAGGCTTCATATTTTTTAATTCTTATGAAAATGATGTTTTTACAGAAAAAGTACTAAGTGACATTGATGTATATGCTCACCTGGTTTCACTCATGATTATCAATGAACTCGTGACCTTGAAAGTTTTGGGTGCCGCCCTAAAAACAACCAGTAGCTTCACTCACTTGCGTGATCCTGAAACTGGCAGTCATCTCGACCGAATGTCACGTTATAGCCGCATCATTGCACGATCATTAGCAGAACAATACAATTTAGATGACGAATACATTGAGCATATTTTCATGTTTTCCCCGCTACATGATATTGGCAAGATTTCGACACCTGACAGTATCCTATTGAAGCCCGGCCCTCTGGATGATGAAGAAAGAAACATAATGAATACTCACTCACTTAAGGGTAGAGAGATGATAGACGATATTATTTCAAACTTTGGACTTGATGGCATTGGTCACATCAATGTTTTAAAAAATATTGCCGAGTTCCATCACGAAGCCGTAAATGGCACGGGTTATCCATCGGGCAGGAAGAATGAAGACATTCCACTGGAGGCACGCA
This sequence comes from Nitrospinaceae bacterium, assembly GCA_029261675.1. Lineage (GTDB taxonomy): Bacteria > Nitrospinota > Nitrospinia > Nitrospinales > VA-1 > UBA8687. The sequence goes on along the minus strand of JAJDBA010000245.1, from coordinate 4,923 downwards.
TCATTGCCGTTGCCGATGTATTCGATGCTTTAACTTCTCGTCGTTCCTACAAAGAAGCTTGGAGCAATAACAGGGCTTTTGACATGCTTAAAGAAATATCTGGTGAGAAACTGGATACTGACTGTGTCAATGCTCTGATTGAGAACCGCCAAGAAGTAGAACAAATACAACAACAATTCCAAGAAGATATTAACGGTTAACCGCCGCCCACGTTGATGATAGGTGACCTTTGCACAGCAAAGCGCATATTCAGAAGGGTTTGTTTATTTAAAAGACGCTGCAGCATGCTCGGGGTGTCGACAAAGATGCGATTCTAATCATTCACTGCAAGCAGCAGGGAATTAAATCCAATAGAGATTAAAACGCTGATTAAAGTGTATAGATTTACACGCAATCTGACACTTTTGGACTTAAAGCAAGATTAAATTGTACTGCTGGAATCGACCCAGACTGTGTGAAAATTCGAAAATTTGGATCGAAATAAAATTAATCTTCACAGTTTGTTAAAAAAACTTCAAATATCTGCGCGTATTTTCCATTTATTAGGTATAAAAACAATAAATAGATATGACATTTACCACAAGAAATTTCAACTTGCGATTCTCCGTGGTCTTGCCACGGGGGGCATTATAGTTTTTGTTTTTGTTTTTGTTTTTGTTTTTGTTTTTGTTTTTGTTTTTGTTTTTGAAGTCAGCGTAGCGCGTCGTTTCTGGTTTTCTGTGCCGTAATACCCCGCAGTCTTGCTGCGAGGATAGGTGCAGGACGCGCGGAGCAAATTTATTGAAGAGTTTTCACACAGTCTGGACCCAAAGCGGTCGGTGATAATAAGTAACGTTGGAATTGAAAAATTCGACTGTTATGAATAGGGATACGATAGTTTATGCTGAATAAGCTAAAATACATACAATAGCTTAGGGTTTGTTCTGGGATTCATTGGTTTTTGTCTACTAAAATTACAGGAAAAAATGAAATTAAGTATTGCGGACTTTGATTTTTTAGATAGTTTTGAGCACTTGGGGAGTCATGTGCTCGATGACAATCGCAAGAACAAACTTGATTTATTTATTCTTAAAATGAATGCCAATGACTTCGACTATATTTCTTTAAAAGAAAAATTACTTGACCCAATGATCGATTTTTCTCTATCGAGAAAAGTCAGAGAAAAATATGCAGATAAGCCAGGAACCCTGGCTGCTAAAGCAAGAGAGAAGTTCGTTGAATATGTAAACAATAAAGGTGAGCTGGGAGAGCTGCTTTTATACTGCTTCCTTGAAACACACCTTAATGCCCCGAAGCTTTTGTCCAAATTAGAACTCAAAACATCAACAAGCCAATACGTTAACGGTTCAGACGGTGTACATTTTTTGAAATTGGCTGATGGGGGCTATCAACTTATTTTCGGTGAATCAAAAACAATAGCAGGATTGACAGCTGCAATTACGGATGCATTTAAATCTATATCCGAATTTAAAAATTGTATTAATTCAAAAGGGAATAAGAAAAGTGGTCTGCCTTACGAAAAGGGCCTGATAAGTGATCACTTAGAAAAAGAGATCTTTTCGGATGAAGAGCGTCAATTTGTCGAAAGAATTATTTATCCGAGCCGGAATGACGATATAGAGGTTGATGATGCATTTGGTATTTTTGTTGGGTACGAAATTACAGTAAGTGGTGACGATAAAAAGCTTTCGAATAGAAATTTTCGAATTAAAGTCAAAGAGCAAATCAATACAGAGATTAAATCATCTTTTGCGCACATAATTAAAAAAATTAAAAAATATGACCTCTGTGGCCACAACTTTTATATATATGTATTGCCCTTTACAGATTTAGACATGAATAGGACTCTAATTCAAGAAGGCATCTCTAAATGAGTCTTTTTGATGAACTATCCGAAAAAGCATTAGACGATGACTATTTCAAAGAACTATTCTGCAAAGCCGAAGTTCATGCAGCATACGATTTCTTTCAGATAGAAAAAAAGGGACTAGACGAAAAAGAATTTCTTGATTTAATGAGGTTTGCCGACCTTTTATCGCGGTCAAAAGAGCATGAGGCACAAAATAAAGCGTATAAGATCATTAGTCTTCTGGTTGACGACTTTAAAGATAGCTCATTGTTCACAACTTTTGCTAATTCTGTCCTCACGAAGCTCGGCAACTTTCCCGCGATAAAATTTCTTGAGGAGAGTTGCGAGGAATCAGGTAGTCAATCTTTAGAATTAGTTTTCGAAAGGTATATAAAAGAGATTTATCAAAAAGTTCCAGGGAGTGAGTTTATATTCACAGATGCTCAATATCAGATTTTTGAGAATCTAAAGAATAATAATCACTTTAGCTTTTCTGGCCCAACATCTTTAGGCAAATCGTTTATTATCAATGCTTTTATTCGAAATCTGATTGTTGATGAAAACATTAATGAGAATATCATTATCCTTGTGCCGACAAGAGCATTAATAAACCAGACGTTACTACAGCTAAAAAAAGAGTTTGTAGCTGTAAAAGATTATCGAATACTTTCTCACCCAACTGTTCCCGATACGTTTAAGACTGAAAGTAGTAGATATATTTTCGTATTTACACCAGAAAGGCTAGTGGCATATCTTTCCAAAACAAACAACCCAAAAGTCGGCTATCTTTTCATAGACGAAGCTCAAAAAGTTATCTCTGAGAAAGATTCGCGCAGCCCGCTGTATTACCACGCGATCTTACAAGCGGAACGAAAGAGTATTAAACTATATTTTGCATCTCCAAATATTCCTAACCCCGAAATTTTCCTTAAGCTTTTTGAAAAAAGTACTGATGAAGCCATCAATATTGAAAGTTCACCTGTTGCGCAAAATAGATACTTTCTCGACCTATTAGACAAACGATGCACTTTATTTTCTGATGTGGGTAACGAACAAAATATATCATTGGATTTTACTGATAAGAGTTTTTTTGATTGGCTTAAGCAATTAAGTGATAACCAATCAAGCATTATATATTGCAATACTAAAACCGATACTGTTGGGAATGCTTTGAGTTTTTCAGAAACTCTTCCAGAAAAAAATGATGCGCGGATTGATGAAGTTATTTCCGTGATAAAAGATCATCTTCACGAAAAATACTTTTTGATTGACTGCCTTAAAAAGGGAGTCGCCTTCCATTTCGGAAACCTTCCCCAGCGAATTAGAGAAAAAATAGAAGCCCTATTTGTGGATAAAGTGATTGATTATGTTTTTTGCACCTCCACTCTCTTAGAGGGAGTAAATCTTCCCGCCAAGAATATATTTATTCTCAATAATGCTATTGGTTTGACAAGGTTCTCAGATATTGATTTTTGGAATCTCGCTGGAAGGGCAGGAAGATTAGCCAAAGAACTCTCAGGAAATATAATTTGCGCTCGAATAGAAGACAAAAACAATAGATGGAAAAACCCAGAAAAAGATTTATTGGTACTAAAAAATAAAGATATAGCGCCTATTAAACCTCTAATTACAAATGGACAAAAAAAGTTCTTTCAAAACGTTGAAGCAGCATTAACAGAAAATGAATTCACAAGAAAAAATGTCTCTTCTAATGAAATCAATGTTTGGAATCATTATGCAAATATTGCCTTGATCCATGAAATTCGATCCGACGATTCTGCGCTTCGTTCCAATTTTATAAACAAAAGCGAGACAGCAAAAAAATCTCTACACGACATCAGTGCAGCAAATGATGTTCCAGAGAAAATACTATCTTCATACTCTGTAATTAGGGCAAAGTATCAGAATCGAATATATAACCGTAATGACTTATTAGGAAAAGTCCTTCCATCAAATATTAGCTACGAGTCAGTATTATCTGCCCTTGAAATACTTTGCGAATTTTATTCTTGGGATGAAGAAGAAGCTTCAGGGCGAAACCCGATGTATAGGTCGAGAGATAGCCTTAAATATTATGCAGTGTTAATGTCGAACTGGATGAACTCAACGCCATTAAAAAGAATGATATCGACTTCAATCAGATATTACACTGACACTGGTAAAATATGGGATGTAGACCAACAAGTTAATTTTAGTGCTAAAAATAAATATCACATTAATTTGGTTATTAACGAAATTATTTCCAATATTGATAATATTTTGAGGTTCAAGTTAAAAAACTACTTTGGAAATTACTATGATCTTCTTGTTGAAAAATTGGGAAAAGATCAGGCTGGAAGTAACTGGGGTGAATTTCTTGAATATGGAACAATCGATATTAGAATTATCGAGCTACAAAATATAGGTATACCTAGACATCTCTCCAGCTATTTACTAGAAAATTACGCTGAATTTTTTATATTCGAGAAAAACATTCTGATTAAGGTTCAAAAAGAAAAACTACTAGAAAAAATGAACAAAAACTCAGTCGAGTTCAAAGAACTTGTTGAAGTTTTGTGATCAAAGAAAGAACCTAAACGTCCGTTTTTGTCCCAGACTGTGTGAAAACACGAAAACTTGGGTCGAAATAAAATTAATTCCCACACACCTTCAAGAGTATCTCAGATATCTGCTTGAATTCTCCATTTATCAAACAAAGAGGCTGCCAATGTGGGTTGTATTTGCCACAAAAAATTTTAATGAAGAGTTTCACACAGTCTAGGCCGAAAGCTGACCGTCAGGTCGTATCGAAATACGATTTGGCATCGCGCCAGATCAGATCTAAATCTAAATCTAAATCTAAATCTAAACGAATACAATTGAAGATATTATGCGGCAACCCTTTGCGAGACCGGGCGATTCCAAACCACTGAATCATCATTGGTCCAACTACTTATTAACTCAACAGCCGCATTGCTTCTTGATATTTCTCAATCGTCTGTTGAAGGATGTCATCTGGCAATGCAGGTGCGGGGGGAGTTTTGTTCCAGTCTTGTTTTTCCAGCCAGTTTCTTACAAATTGTTTGTCATAGCTG
>JAJDBA010000244.1 GCA_029261675.1 Nitrospinaceae bacterium | reverse complement strand
GGTTCACCAGAGACAAAGCGCGCCAAAAGTGTACGCTATGAACGCTTCAATCTACGTATGGCATCCGAATACTATTAATAAGGGTCTTTGGGACGGAAATGCTGCACTACACGTGATGCCGCGCGAACGCTCAATCGACATAGACGAACCAATCGATTTCAAACTGGTTGAACTCTTACTGAAGGAAAAGCAAGGGCGCCTCAAAGAATAGGAATTAGAGCATAAAATAATTCTGTGGTCATGAAAGGAATGATGAAGCTTAAAACGTATTGGAGTCGTTGCACAAGAACTCCTTCCCCGAAAACTCTCTGGAGTTTTCATATTGTTTCGTTGCTAGCAACTTCTTCTCAACCCATTTCGATTATCGTCGCATAACAAAACGATCCGTTCTTCAGAAAACGACATTTTTAACGAACATCTAAAAACTCAGTCAAGGCAATTTGATAGTATATGGATAAAAATCTAACGAACAAAGATAATTTCAATTTTGTTTTTTTTCTCAGCATAGTGTTGTTTGCTCTTTTGACCCTTCCCCTGATTCCCGTCTGGGCAGCCTGCTTTAGAATTGTCGCGATTACGTTATGCGCCTCTTGTATGGCTGAAAAAGGAAAACAATTCTTTTCTAGAAAAGGCATCTTATTATTAGTGACTGTTGCCTTTTTTTTAACTGTCTTTATAAGTGATGTCTATTCGGCTATAAACGCGACTTCCCCTTTTTCTCATATTGTAAAATCCGTTAAAAGCGTTTTTGGGCATCCGTTTGGCATCGAAGCGGCTTTTTCCGTTTATCTTATTGATCTGTTGATTATTTCGATGGCCACACGACTTCTTTGGCCGCAAAGCAATAAACAAGGTCGTAACTTAATAGCGTCCCTTTTGCTATTTTATTTTTTTTCACAGGGACGTTTATTCCTGGATTTTTTTTCGGTCTTCATCCCTTGGAAAGAAGGGGATTTTTCTCTTAACAACCTCACCGCACAGTTAAATGGATTGTCTACATGGACAATCTGGATCATAGGCTTTCTTGTGACGGTTCATGTTGCAAAAACTGCCAACGCGGTCAAGGTCATTCTATACACCTGTCTAGGAGCCGGAGTTCTTCAAGCTTTAATTATCGACCTTCAATGGCTATTGTCAGATTTCTCATATGTGCTGGAAAGCGTAAATTTCAGCCAATATTTTTATCGCGTGCGAGGAACGTATTACTACCACGGTTCATCCTGCCAAGCCCTAATGCTTTTATTCTTTGTATCTCTATCCCTTTATGCGTTTGGCGAGTCTAGACGTTTGGTCCTGCTTCATTTGCTGATGGCCAGCGCTCTTTATATAAACACCACTCGAGCAATTAGCTTGACGATGATTGTTGGTTGTCTCTCATTTTTATTTTTCATGTTTTTAATGCGACAAAAAAACAGGGCAGTACCGGTATTGCTCGTTCTTATTATTCTACCTTTCGCATCTGAAGTCCTGGTACTCAAACCATTAGATTCCCAAACAGAGGCTTCTTTTACGGCAAAAGAAACAAACCGGATTAAAGACGAGGAATTCGGCTTTGCCATCCCTAATTCCAAATCGAATGAGTTAGATTCGGTAATTATTAACCCATTAAGAAACCAAACTGAAAAACAGCAAGGAATCACACCAGCACCTTCTATGGATATGGTTTCAGCAAATTCATTTCGTTCAACTCTCTTCAAGAGTGGTCTGGGGCTATTTACTGAAACCATTTTAATTGGCCAGGGTGTTGGGACGGCCAAGGTACCATTACCTAGAACATCCAGCTTTGCTGGAATTGAAAACACCTACTCTACACACGCTTTCCTACCGGATATTTTTATTATGGGTGGTGGGCTGGCAGCCTTTCTATTGGTAATTTTTGTGTGCTTATCTTTAAAACTGGCGGCTCAAAAAATCTTAAAAGAGCCTGCTACTCCCACAGCATGGATCCTTTCGTCTTTATTTTCGGGAATCATCACGTACATACTCAGTTCATTCTTCTTTTCTCAAGAAAGAAGCTTTGTCATTTTACTTGCATTCATTGTTCTAGGATTGATTGTTTCTCTTGTTGAAATAACAAGTCTATCCACAAAAGATTCAGGTATCAAACCACCATTATTTCATAAGGTTTCTATTGCAGGATTATCAGCGGGAGCATTCCTATGGGCTATTGCGGTGAGTCCAAGCTTTGGGTTTCCCGCAATAGAATTCTGCCTAAAACATCATCAAGGGGAACCTGTTTTCACAAACTCTCCTCGATTAAAATTCCTGGTTGAACACGGCTGCCGATTTAAGAATGAAAAAAACACAGTGGTTGTTTTAAAAGACAATGTTCATTCTTTACCAGACATAAATGAAGGCTGGGTACTTTGGAGTTCTCATTTTGACCAAAATTACCCTGAGCTAAGAAGGGTGTTGGGCCACAACCAGCATCGCGGCTGGGAGAGGATGCCTAGCATAAATCTCCTGAATAATTGGGCCGTCGTTAAAAACTATCAATCCACCATATTTTTTGTAAAAGTGGGGACGCAGAAAAAGACATTTAATTCAGAAGATGCAGGCCAATTTAAATGGCACCAAGTCCCAAATGATGATTGGGATAGCCTTCAGTTTGTGACATCAATTGAAAAAAACTCTCTTAAAAAGGATAATGACTATATCCTGAGTTTCGTTCCTCATTTGGAAGCAGGCATCCCATTGTCCGGTTTTTTTCTGGAGTTCGCAGGCAGTTCGGTTGAAGAACTCCCCATTGAGTATGAGTTGAAACTTGCGACAGGAAAAACAGTACGAGGAAAAGTAGGTGCGAAGATGAATGAAAATGAAACCATGAAGGCAAGTCTTGATTTTGAGATGGATACTGTTACTGCCCTCAGATTAAAACTACCCGGCATCGCGTCGACTAATGTCTCTTTACAGCTTTCAAGTAACTTCTATCCTCAACATAGAACATCAAGCGATTTTCGTTCAATGTACAAACTTTTCGACCACAACCATGGAACTTATTATCGGGTTGCTGGTCATTCTGACTCCGGGGAAATACAGGTGGATCTTGGCCCTGATGAAATAAGGCCTATTAAACTTTATCGATTCTCTGGAGTTAAGAGCATGAAAAATGGTACCAGCCCAAGACAATGGAAAGTCTTTGGGTCAAAAGATCTTAAATCCTGGGATCTGGTTGATTTTAGAGAAGGGGTTAACCTCACGTCAGGTCTAAGAAATTTTGATTCGTTTTACATTAAGAACACTAAAAAAAACCGGTTCTACAAATTTAAGTTTTATACACTTGATGAAAATAGCGACAAATGGTTATCAGAGATTGAATTATTTTTACAGTAGAAACATGACAATCGAATTTAATTTCTCTATGGAGAAACCATGAAAGTATTAATGGTCTGTTATGGAGGAGCTCATGTTGCTCTAATACTACCTTTATACAAGCAACTAATCTCAAAAGGACACGAATGCGTTGTGATTGGCTTGACAACAGCCGGCCCAGTTTTAGAGAGAGAAGGTGTAAAACATAAGCGTGTCATCGATTATGTCGATATGAATAACGAAGGTCTACTAAAATCAGGAGAAGCCTTGCTCGAGGCTCACCATACTAATGGAATTGGGATAACAAAAGAAGAGTCCATTGCCTACCTGGGCACATCATATTCCGAAATGATAACTGTCCATGGCGAAGACAAAGCTAAAGAGATGTACAATGAAAAAGGCTTGGCCTCCTTTTTGCCCATCCAATTCATGACATCAGTGCTGAAGCTAGAAGCTCCGGACGTTGTTGTTTCAACTGATTCACCACGAATGGAAAGAGCAGCGCTAAACGCGTCTATCCTTTTAGGAATTCCGAGCGTGTGTTGTGTGGTGATTTTCCCGCATATTGGAATGCATTATCTTTCACGACCTGACAATGGCGCGGTCATGTGTGTCTGCAATTCGACTATTCGAGATCAGCTGATTCAAGCGGGTCGTTCCCCAGAAAGTATTATTGTTACCGGCAATCCCTCATTTGAAAAACTCTTCAGCGTCCCTGAAGTTTCGCGCAAGACCCTAAGAAATTCAAGAGGACTATCTGATCAGTCTCAAGTAGTTTTATGGGCAGATCAACCTGAACCTGCAAACCCCGAGTTACCCAGACAAATCAGGTCTCGATTGAATGCTATTTGTTTATCCAGAGAGAACTGTTCCTCGCTGATACGCTTACATCCTAGCAGCACCGACCCCACCAAGGAACCGATTCCTGAAGGAGCAATGCTCAGCCCTAGAGAAGAGCCCCTTATTAATGCACTTCTTGTTGCGGATGTTGTCGTCACATGCACTTCTACAGTCGCTTACGAAGCATTACTATTAGGAAAGCCTGTGATCATCCTAAGAATGTCACAGTATGACAAATATGCGGACTATTCCGAGGATGTCGGCGCATTGGTTTTGGATTCGATTGATGAACTTGAGAGTGGATTAGAAGAACTAATTTCAGACAAAAGTCCCAGAACTCAAATATTAAAAGCAAACCGACTGGCACTCGCAGAAGAAAGTGTCGGAGCTTGCGAAAAAATCGTAACTGTTATCGAGTCTTATCATTAAAATAACAACCCGATTAAGGGAGAAGACTTGAAGCAGCAAAAAACCAGGCATACCAAATAACCAGGGAAAATACGCAAGATACGGTTCGTTAGAAAGTGATTGCGCGAATCGGCTTAAAGCAGGCTTTTTGTAACCAGGTAGCCACTGAGCACAAAAAACACCACTAACCCTATTTCGGAAAAATCAAACTGCCCGGTGAATTCCAGTACGGGATCAGGCCCAATACCAAACAACCTAAAATAATGACTGAATACAACTGAAAACGCCGCCAACAACCTTAGCAGGTCAAAGTTATTTTGTTGTCTTCCAATCGCCATTTAAATACGCTACCCCTAATTTTGGCTTCTTATCAAAATAGCCGGTAAAGGATGGTGTGTTTCTATTCTTGAGGGGGTTGAACATCGCATCGTTCAGGCAGTCCAATTAAATAAAAGTCTCATTATTTAGCCAAAGTTCTATTAATTAAACCACTCGGGAGGAGATTCCAAAAATGCTCGCATTAGTATGCATTGGCTCTTCATCACCCTCCAGAAAAACAATTACCAGTTTTCGGTAAAAGTTTTTTCGTTGGCTACTGTCACAGCTTCTCAGCTACAATAAAAATATTACCTGAAAGTTTATTTTTCTGAATCACACGTGTTAAGACAGCATCCACATCATCCCAATCTTCTTTTGGAATTGCACTCTGTAACTGCGTCAAGAATAGGTCACCAATGCCCTC
>JAJDBA010000243.1 GCA_029261675.1 Nitrospinaceae bacterium | reverse complement strand
CATATCAAAAATAGTAACACCTGGCCTAGACGATAAAGCCAAAGAAAGATTAAATTTTCTTAGAAGGTTGATTTGAGACCAACCAACGGAACCTTCAAGGTTGCCAAAAACCCTGTGATTAGGCAGGTCAATGTTATTTTGTAAGATATGACAGGATATTTTTTTTTGTATGACATCCCAAAGTCCAACAAACTCCTTAAGGATAACATCAATCGCAGCATCACATTCATTTGGGCTTGCACCAAAAGGGACTGAAAGTTTTACATCACGATAGTTATTAAAAATCCAAACAAACTCTGGATCAAAGCTGTATAAATCACTTGTTGGATCTAGGACAGTTTGATGGATTGTATTAAACGGGGGCGAAAATATTTCAACCCTAAAACCTTGTTTAGCTAGCCAGAATTTTAATATATCAATGAAATGATCAACGGTACTCGTAGCTAACAACGCCAATCGCAAATCCTTAAGCTCTAACTTTTCTGAAGGTATAGAATTGTAAAACGCAGCATATCTAGATTGAAGTGTAAAATCATGTTCTTGTTCAGAGAGAGCAACTAGATCTTTGAAAGCTTCTGTGAAGTGGCCTTTTTGGATTTCCTTTTTAATTGATTTGAGCTTAATATTTTGTTTTTCTTGCTTCACAAAAGGTCCTTAAAATTTTTTACCTCTTCTGGCATTTTTTAGTGGGAGAAGGTGGTTTAAATTGTTTTCTACTAGGAAGGAGTTCTTACTTTTTTATGAGGCTGCATTATCATAAACAGAACCCAATAAAGTTTGTATTCTATTAAAGGAGGGATGCTCATCATTATAATTCCCTTCAATCTGGTCATGAACAACTGAATTAATTTCTGTTTGAAGGGCAATTATTTCATTAATGGAGTAGCCCTGATCGTAAAGGTATGCGATATACCATAGGCTGGTATCAGCATCGATAAAAACACTACTTTTGATTTTTTTAAACATTTGAATAATCTTAGGATGTATATCTTCATAAGCCATAGTTTCATGTTTCCATTTAGATCCAATCCCTTCTAATCCAAATTCATTTCGCTTTTCATGAACAGGTGTATTTTCCATATAATAGAATTCTTTAAATGTATAGAACTCGACACCAGATTCTTCTATAAAACTTAAATTATCGTTTAACGTTTCTTCTGTTTCACCAGGAAATCCTAAAACAAAAGCTCCCATACTGACAATCCCATATTTTTTTAAATGCTTAATCCCATTTAAAAAATTAGCTCGAGTTACCCTTTTATCCATATTTTTTAAAATCGCATCATTTGCAGATTCAATTCCTAGATATACACCTACACAACCAGATTCTTTCATATCTCTAGCTATTTCATCGTCAACGTATTGGACTCTAAGAAAAGAAAACCATTCAAAGTTATATTTTTTAAATATTTTTAATAAACCTTTGAAACGATCCACGGGAACATTAAAAGTATCATCTAAAAATATAATTGTTTTGACTTTTTTAATATTTAATATTTTTTGGAGGTGTTTTTCAACTAACTCCAATTCGGTAGTATGCAACCCTTTTGCTGTGGATGGATAAGAGCAAAATGCGCAGGAAAAAGAGCACCCTGAAACCGTACGCATTTGAATTGTTTTGTTCAGGAAAGGTAGTTCGATTTTATCCCATAAAGCGGGGGTTTTGTTTAAAACCGGGTCATGCCACTCGCTTTCTGTACAACGAAAATCAGCTTTTTCAAAATCATTACCTTCTAGGTAAACAAGATTTTTTATACTTTTTAAGGGCTCATTTTGTATTTTTTGTAAGATTAGATTTTTTAAATCTTCTTCTGGATTGAAAGCATGAAGAATATAGTTAACCTTACACTTTCTCATATGTTTTTCGAAATTTTTTGGATTTTTACTGACCGTTTCGGCATTGGCGAAAGCTCCCCCAATAAGAATTTCCATATTTGGATCTATTTTTCTCAGGTTTTTAGTAACTCTTTTAATCTCTTTGTAGGAAAGATAAAATGTACTTGATATTCCTACAAGAGGGGGTCTCTCGCCATTACTAGAAAATTTATAGATCTCCTCTAATTGGTCAAACTCAGAATCAAAATTATTAATAACTTTAGTATGGATGCCAAACTGTAAAAGATAATTGGCAATATGAATTCCACTAAACCCAGGAAGGTTCCAAATATTAAATAAATTTCTCCGTTCCTCAGGTGAAGATTCAGAGTAGAATTTATTATTTTTAAGGGAGTTTAAAACATCCAAATGAGACCGAAACCCACCCTTAAAATAAACCATTCTAGGATAAACTAAAGACGAGTATAAATCGATGCGATCTAACGGGAGGTTAGAATAACCTGAGTAATCGACCAAATCAGATTGAGATATTAAAATAAAATCGTATTTTTTCATTGGAAATCATTACTTAGTGAAGCCTACTTGGACGGTGCTTTTTAGTAGGGTCTGACCCGTATCTTGATTGGTAATAGCCAGTTTAAGAATAATTGTCCTCATACTTTCTGATATTTGGTCAACTATAGAGTGAATTTTTAATACATCATCAATATATGCAGGGTGAGAAAATTTTATTTTAATAGTTTGGATAACAGAGTTTTCTCCAGGAAAATAAACCCCTACTAGTTGGGATATACAGCCTACAAGAATACCACCATGAACCACTCGACTCTTAAAGCCTCGTTTTTGTGCAAATTTATCTTCCATATGTAAGGGGCTATTATCACCCGTCAATTTTGCAAACATATCAACGTCATTGGAAGATATCTTTTTTTCAAACGAAAACTCTTTACCCTGGGAAAGGTCTTCTAACTCGAATGTTGCTATATTGCTTTCCATTATACATATTTTCGTGAAGGAGGGAATAATGAGTCACGAATATCATGAATTAAACAATTAACAGTCTTCTTACAATCATTATACTATTTGAGGTGTTTTTAGCAAAATACTTCAAACAATCCGTCCTTACCCGTTTCGGTGGGATTTGATAAGCGCTACATATTGGTTTTTCTTTCCTGAATTTCTGCTCTTCTGACTTTTGTCAGTTTTCCCAATTCGCCTAAAGCTTTTCTTGCCCGCGCTGCGGCGGCTTTAATATTTTTGGTTTCAAAACTTTCATTTTCCGCAAGATAAGTTTCGTAAGCAGAAACAATTTGGTCGTGTGTCATCCTGTACTCCTTTACAAGGGTTATTTAATTTCTGGATAAAGAATTACCATACTATATAAGGCAAGATCAACTGAATACTAAAAATAAAATTTAGGGTATCTAATTTATCTACGGAAAATCTTTTGAAGAAAAAGGATAACTTTAGCGAATAAATCTTCCCAGGCAGAGGGTGCCTTGAAATTCTTTGTCTATATCTTTAATAGAAGCCAGCTCTTCCGACACATTCCACAATCCATATGAATCGATTTGACCAGGAAGGAACGCCGTTTCAGACCATAAAGGGGAACCCTTTTTCACTTTAAACATGACATCAAAATTAAATGTCGCACGTGTTCCTATCCGGCCTGTTGCAACTTTTGGTAAATGGTCATTTGTAATATCGAGAATTGTACTCAACGGTTTTCCCATTAATTCTTCAGGCTCAAACCCAAGTGAACGGGCAGATGAATTGATAAAAGATATATTTCTTGAGGGATCCAATTGAAAAATAATTTCTGAAATTGTTTCTACAATTCTTTTATAATGTTTTTCCGTCTCTACCAATAAGTATTCAGCTTGGTTAGCTCTCAACTCTAGATCATGAACCTTAATCACATTATGGATACATTGAGACAAAAGCTCTGGTGATAATTTTTCTTTGGGAATATAATCCAACGCCCCCGTTTTTAGAGCTTGAGCAGCAATCATTTCATCACCTTTTCCAGTAACAAAAATTATTGGGGTGCTGGTTCCTCCAAAATGCAGAATTTCTTGTAACAAGTGAATTCCATTCGCATCTGGCAATTGATAATCCAAAAGAGCACAGTCAAAAATATTATTATTAAGCTTCTCCACTCCTTCGGCACAATTAATGGCCTCTGTAACTTCTACATTTAAACCAGCTCGTCCCATCATTCGGGTTACAATCTTGCGAAAAGACCTATCATCATCAATTATCAGAATTTTAAGAAGCTTATCCATGGATCTCGCGCCTTTGACCTATCTGATTATTAACCAAAACAGATCAATTTATAAAAACCTGTAATAAAAATCAAGAGACTTAAAGGCATGTTATCAGTAAAATGGACTTAATCAAGTCACGGATTTGCAACTTTTTAGTTCTGAAACCCGATAAAAGTAATATAATAACTCCTTTAAGTATTTGCTTTTATATTGTTTACATACCAAATCGAGTCTAAATATCATGGCTGAAATAGGCAGGCGTTTTTCTCTTGATAAAGTTAAGGTTGATCCCATTCTGAAGAATAAAATTTTTTCAGCGGATGGGGATGACCATATTGGTGATTGGGATGGGGAATGCATAGATGACCTGATAAAAGAAATTGATCGGATCGAAGAAAGAACCGACCCAAATTATTCTAGTTTGCCGCATAGGGAAAATATTCCCGAAGATTTAAGATTAGAAGTTGAAAAAGATTTTCCAATTTGGACATGTGACATAAAAGAAAGGTGCCTGGTAGGTGATGCCGGTGATGACATAAAAACCGTTGCTGAAATCCGAGAATTCTATAAAAACGAGTATGGAGGTATTGAAAATTTTAAAGAAAAATTACGGCTGGATCGCGAAAAATTTATCCAAGAAGTAAAAAATCGATCAGAGCAATCAGATTTATAATTTATATAAATATAAAAGTAGCCAGCATACTAGGATTTATATATGAAAAATGGTGATAACTTATTCAGCATATTGATCGCAGAGGACGATGAAGATGACTATACCCTTATCACTGATGCAATAAAGTCATCAAAAAATAAATGCCAGGTAAATTGGGTGAGAGATGGCGAAGAACTTCTTGAATTTTTAAACTCTACTAACGACCTCGGAGTTGGCAAGAAAAAATGCCCTGATATAATTCTTCTAGATCTGAATATGCCTAAAAAGGATGGGCGAGAGGCTCTCGAAGAAATTAAATCTCATCCGCAGTTTAAAAATATTCCAGTAATAGTTCTTACTACATCACAAGCTAAAATGGACATCCAAAAAATTAACGATTTAGGTGCCAACTCCTTTATCCAAAAACCCTTTAAATATGCTGACTTTAGCTCCATGATGGAAAGTTTTTTTAAATACTGGATACACACTGTGAAGCTTCCTTAGTCATAACTTTATGGATAATAAATCTTTAAACATTCTCTTAATTGAAGATGATGAAGACGATGCATTTTATATTAAAGATATTTTAAATGCAGGCTTAGGCAGTCCTCCCCCCCAAATTGAACATTTCTCTTCCATAGAGAAAAACCTCAAGCAAATAAATCCTTTCGACTATGACTTAGCCCTGTTTGACTATAGGCTTGGAAAAACGAATGGAATTGAATTGGTTCGTAATTTTCGACGCCAAAACTGCAATATTCCAATAATACTATTGACGGGTCAAGGTGACCAAGAAGTGGCTGTTGAAGCTATGAAGGCAGGTGCAACAGACTATCTTACCAAGGGGAAACTTTCCATTGAATCCGTTACTAAGTCTATCCTTTACGTATTGGGGCTTCATAAAGAAGCTGAGCTGAGGAAACAGGCAGAAGAGAAACTCAAAAAATCACACGCACAACTTGCCAAAGCCTACGAGGAACTACAAACATCCATTGGAAAACTCGAAACCGCCCAGAAGCAAATAATCATATCTGAAAAACTGGCAGGACTAGGCCGATTGGTTGCTGGAGTTTGTCATGAAATTTTAAATCCACTGAACATAATTTCAGGGCACACACAATCTCTTTTAATGGAACGCAAAACTGACGGTCCGCTAACATCAGATTTAAATTCCGTTATGGAAGAGATTGGCCGTATTACAAAGATTATTACAGGATTATTAAAATTTTCCAGGAAAGGAAGTATAGAGCTTAAAAAATTTAATATTGTCCAGGAGCTAGAATCCGTATTGATTCTTGTAGAAAAAGATATGCTCCTCGAAGGAATTGAAGTTATTCGAGACTTCGAATCCACATCCGCGATGGTAATGGTAGATACCGATGGCATACGTCAGGTTTTTCTTAATCTTTTGAACAATGCTAAACACGCTATTAGCAATAGCGGAACCTTGACCATATCCACGGAAATAAATACTAGTGATTCAAGCTTGCAACCTGCTCCTTCTGCCCCCCCCTCCAGACAGCTTGAAAAAATTCTGCGAATAAAATTTGTTGATACCGGTGCAGGTATAGAGAAAGATGACCTGGAAAAGGTTTTTGAACCTTTTTTTACAACAAAACCTGAAGAGAAAGGCACAGGATTGGGCTTATCTATTTCTTATTCAATAATTGAAAAGCATGGAGGAATTCTGGAAATAGACAGTAAAGTGGATGTGGGAACCACTGTTATCATCAACTTACCAATTCAAGACTGATCAAATTCAGTAAGCAATAAAACTCCAGAACACGGATCGAGTTGAAAATCTTTAACGTAGAAAATCCAGTAAGGTAGGTTGTAAAATCTGCGCCGTAGAACTCAATGTCGCCTGCAACGCAAATTGCAAATTAGCCAAATCTGAAGCGCTTTGTACTGCATCTGCTCCTTCAATTTTTGACAATTGTTCCGTTCGATCAACAAATTCCTGTGCATGAACAAAATCAGAATTATCCACACGTGACAAAGACGCTCCGATTATCGCTCTCGAATTATTTATTGACGCTAAGCTGGAATCAAGGGTGTCTAGGGAAACTAAAATTGCGGAAGTATCATCCTTTTGAAACGCATCCCTGAGCTTAAATAACGTAGTAAAAATATTTTTTCCTCCACCCAATCCCAAATTTTCTGCCGTTTCATCGGTACCAACATTTCTCACTACTGCAACTGTCGAAGAATTATTGGAAGTGATTTGCAGAGAATTTCCTGCGCTGTTTATCGAAGCTGTAACATTTAACCCAGCATTGTTAATTAAATTTATTACATCTCCCATGGTTGTTGCCGAACTCAGTGTAACCGTAGCCGATGCAGCACCATTGACAATATTGATATCATTTAAAGTTAAACCATTGCCACCTTCAAGGGTTGAGATAAGAGTAGAGGTTGTCATAACTGGGTTTAAATCAGACCCAGAAAGAGTTCCATCTCTTTTTCCCAAAATACCCAGCTCCATTGCCGTACTGCCCCCAGACACTTCTGAAACCGTCATAGACTGGGTTATAACAGTATTATTGTCAACAAGTTGCAAACCATTTCCATTTGAATTAATAGATGCCGTTATATTCACACCTGCACTATTTATCTTGGAAATTAAACTCCCAATAGTATCTGTTGAGCTTACTGTAATGGATGCTGTATTGCCTGTCCTATCAGAAATCGAAATTGAACCTGGTGTAACACCAGCTCCGCCATTTAAAGAAGACACTAATGTATTATTTGTTATTTGCGGATTAAGATCTGCAGCCAGAACTTGAGAGCCGGGGATACTAAAATCAATGCTAATATTATTTGCCACTCCGACTTGAAAACTTTCTGAATTTCCCAGATAAACTGCGCCAGATGCTTCTGAACTAAAAGGTTGTACTCTGAAGTTTGTTCCAGAAAAAATAAACTGATTTTTAACTTTTGTATTTGCTGTTTCGAAGACCTGAGAAATAATCTGGTCTAACTCTGAGGCCGCGAAACCTCGCGTTTCTGCGGTTGAAGCTCCTCCCAATTCGCTCACTGCCAGTTCTTTGGCACGGATCAAGTTTAAATCAACCGATTGGAGAGATGTATCTCCCGCCTGTATAAAGATACGATTATTATCAATATTTCGAATGAATTGTTTTGCTTGATTAACACCTGTTCGCAAAAGGAGGGCATCTCGCATACCCGCTGGATCATCCGATGGGCGGTTAATTCGCTTTCCTGATGCAATTTCCTGTTGGGCTTTAAACAGATTTTCCGTTATTCGGAAAATATTCTGTAAAGAATTTGCTTGTTGTGCCTGACTGGTTACACGAGTGACCATTTTCGTTTTCCCTGGTAACTAAAAAGTATTTTATTTATTAAACTTGCGATATGACAGTATCAAGGAGTTCATCAACTATCCCTATTAAACGGGCAGAAGCATTGTATGCCTGTTGAAACTTGACCATATTAATAAACTCTTCATCTATCGAAACACCGGATATACTTTCTCTTCGAGTATTTAGTTGTAAGAGAATTCCTTCCTGCTGCGAAAAATTTGCCTGCGTAGAGAAAGCCTGAATCCCTAAGTTACTCACTATTGAACTATAAAATTCATCGAATGTAAAAGCTCCTGAGCCATCAGACACATGAGTAACACTGTTAAACGACAACCTCGATTGCAAACCAATTAACTTTAGAGCATTTGCACCATCCGAGCTTGAATTTTGACCTGCCGCAATTTTATTAGAGTTGGATGTTATATCGCTTGAAACAGAAAAAGTCTGAGCCGCATCTTCAGAAACTGAAAGTTTAAATCTATCTCCAACTGCTGCTCCACCAGAAATCGTTACTGCAAATCCCCCGGCAAGGTTAAATGTAGAACCCGGAGTAAAACTAAAAGTTCCTTCGTTTAAACCCGTGGTGAGATTATTTAAAGAAAAGGTGTTCGAACCTGTAACCGTAATTTCAAATTTATCGATAGAAATATCAGATGGGTTGCCATTCGTCGCCGTTAATGTTGCCGAACCAGTATTATTAGTATTGATCTCGGTGGTTACTGAAGGGGGTGCAAAGAAATTATTTCCTGTTGTACCATCTATACCAAAACCCTCTTGGTGAATATTGTTGAACTCTTGAATAATACCTGCGGCGAGACGGTCCAGTTTATCTTTTATATCTGTGACTTCTATATCTCGCATATCGATAAGTCCCTTTAAAGAACCTCCAGTCACAGATGAAGTCACGTTTGTACTGGTACCATTTAATCCGGCAACTACGATATCTTGAAACCCTTTGTTGTTTCCATTGAGCTGAGTGCTCATAGCAAAAGCGGTAGACTGAAGAACAAGGGGAGTTCCATTATTCAATGTTAGACTAATTTGTCCATCCATCTCATCGACATAGTTGAGATCAATTAGTTCTGACAGTTCTTTTACCCTTTGGTCTCTTCTGTCCCTTAAGTCGTTTGCACTGAAAGCAACAGGTTCATTAGCATGAATGGCCTTATTAAGCTCTGCGATTTCTGAAGTAAGACTGTTAATTCTTTCTGCTTCTACTTGGATGGTTGCATCCAAATTCCTTCGAATCTGAAAAAGAGATTCACCTAGACTATTAAATGTAGCAGCAAGGTTTTGCGCTTCTGCGAGCACACTTGATCTCTCAGGCAAGCCAACTGGGTTTGAAGAAAGGTCTTGTAAACTTGAAAAGAAATTTCCTAAACCTTGGTTTAGACTTTGACCATTAGATTCACTGAATAAAATCTCGAGCTGATCAAAAACATCTTTTCGAACTCCATACTGACCTAAATTATCCCCTTCACTTAAAATTTGAGAAAACAAGAACTTATCATGAGATCTTTCTACACCAACAACACGCACACCTGTTCCAAGCTGCCCCAGGTTAAAGCTTCTTGGATTCAATGCTTCAAAGTTAATCTCCTGGCGAGAGTAGCCTTCCGTCTGAACATTAGCAATGTTCTGACCAGTTACTTCGATTGCTAATTGCTGCGCCAGCAAACCTACTTTAGCTGTATTTAAAATTCCAAAAACATTAGTAGACATTAAACAAAGATCCTTTTATTAGCATAAGATCAAGCATCAACACTAACCATTCTGCTCTGCAACCTACCTTCCGTTACTTGGCCGTTAGCCTCATAAGGGGAATTGGCTTTCTCACCTTCTGAATGAATGAAAGCCAGTGACTTCTTTAAAGAAAGTGCAGAATGATCCATCAAAGCTTTTATTTTTGCACTTAGAACATTTATTTTTTGGATTTTAGAAAGTAAATTTTTTCTGCACTTTGATAAATTTATGCGATACGGATTATCTTTGTACTGAATTAGTTTTTTCAAGGTTAATCCAGACTGCCCCACGTTTAGATTCGTCGCAATTTTTTTCATCAAGCTGGAGCGGCTATTTTCCAAAGCCTGCATTTGCATTACTTGATCATCTTTTTGGGCGATAATTTCCTGCAAACCATCGTAGGAATACTCGGTCACACATTTCCACTCTTCATTCAGCAGTTGAATAAATTTTTCATATAATCTAACTTTTTGTTCCAATAAGTCCTGAAGGTTTTTATATAGCCGATTCATATATTACTCCCTCAATTTTATTCCGGAATTTTTCGAGTCCGGTAATTTTATTTCCGGTGCTTTTCGATCAGGCAGGTTTATGGCCGGTGTTTTTATATCAGGCAACTTTATTCCTGAAGCAATCGGATCCATTTTAATTGCCGCATAATTTGATTCAATAGCCTCGCCCCTACTGATACGGCTGATTTTACTTAGGTCGTTGTAAATCATTTCTCCCATACCCATACCTTTGTTCTTCGCCATTTCTTTGGACATTTCTTCATCCATCATGGACTGAAACATATCCGAAGCATAACTATCCAGTAATCCAGATTTCGGTATCGTTTTTCGCATGGATGACAAAAGTTTATTCAAAAATACAGACTCAAAATCACGAGATACTTTTTCAATGTCTTTTTCAGCATCCATCTTTCCAAAACCAGACTGATTCCGTAAACGCTCGAGATTCTTTTCAGACATCTGCGAGAATAGGTTTTTTTGTAACTGAGCTGGTTGAATCGGTCCCATTTTTAAACCTCAACTGATAGTTTTTAAATTAATTTGCAAACACCATACCAAACCACTTTGTTAGCCTGAAAAACCCACACCACCATATAAACCATTACAAACAAATGATTTATTATTTAGCTCGAATGGTGGTGATGAAACAAAAAAGGTGGGTATGGCTACGAGGGGGAAAATATTTCCCCTTTTCCTCATTGGACTAGATAAGTTCCAGGCGAGCGTGAAGAGCACCGGAAGCTTTAATCGCTTGAAGAATGGCAATTAAATCTCTAGGAGTTACGCCAATGGAATTCAGCCCTTGGACCACATCTCCAAGAGATACACTTTTTGGAATTACCAAAAGTTTATCCTCACCTTCACCAACAGAAATTCTAGTTCTAGGCAAAATAACAGTTTCGGCATTTTCTGGCGCTAAAGGCGGAGGCTGTAAAGCAACGGGTTCTTCTTTGATTTGAACAAACAATGCCCCATGAGCAACTGCAACCGAAGAAATTTTTACATTTTCTCCCATTACTACAGTACCTGTGCGTTCATCAATTATTACTTTTGCTTCAGTATCTGGAGCCACTTCAATGGATTCAATTTTAGTAACAAGATCGGAGGCATTATTCATGTAAAATTTTGGAATTTGAACTCGAACCGTCCGACCATCTACCATAGTTGCAACTTCATCCTTCATATCATTATTGATAGCTTTTGTGATTCTGCTTGCTGTCGTGAAATCAGTTTTTTTCAAAGCAAGAATGATTTCATCCTTAATGTTAAAATTAGATTTTATTTCTTTTTCTACAAACGCCCCATTGGAAATTCGACCAACGGTCAGATGATTTTTCTGAACACCACGCGCAGCACCCTGCACACTAAAACCACCTATCGAAATAGGACCCTGTGCCACAGCATAGGTATTATTGTCCGTGCCTTTTAGCGGAGTCATTAATAGCGTTCCACCCTGGAGACTTTTTGCATCACCTAAAGAAGACACTGTCACATCAATACTATCTCCATGTTTGGCAAAAGCAGGAAGATCGGCTGTTACGATAACGGTTGCGATATTCTTAAATTGCAACTGACCAATTCTATCGCTAGGAATTGTTACACCCAGTTTTTTCAACATACTGGAAATTGCTTGAATAGAGAAAAACACGTTAACAGCACTATCACCTGTTTTTGTTAAACCAATCACCAACCCAAAACCGATCAGTTGATTTGACCGAACACCTTTGATTCCAGACAAATCTTTAATTCGTGCCGCTTCGGCGGAACCGGAAAGAAATAGTATTAAAGCTAATCCTGCGCAGAATTTTATATTGAACTTATCTTTGAACATATCTTCCCCAATTCTATTTTTACGGAGCAATCAATGTAAGAACCACAGAACCCACATCCCCATTTACTGTATTTAAAATACTAATAGTGAAAGTCTGATTGCCCTCAGCAGTAGTCGGTATAGTAAAGTTGACCGTAACCGTTAAGGCAGCAACAGTAACAGTTGGTATGGTAAAAGTACTCGATGTATTATTATTTGCAATAGTGGCTGTCACTGTGGCACCAGCAGCTCCTGTTACCACAAGGTCTTGTGATCCAGCAACATTGAAAGTCGCAGATCCAGGATTTATTACAAGAGGATTTGGCAACACTTCAATTGTTGCAGTATCAGAATCGCCCACCGCATCTACCACAGTAACCGTAGACGTTCCTGCTACCTGGGGAGTCCCCTGAATAGATGTGAAGACCCCTGTACCAGCATCAATCGCCCCAATTTGAGTATTCGATAAACTCCACGATAAAGGAAGAGTTCCACCAAATGCTGTAAAGGTTAAAGTTCCGCCTTTATTAACTTGTGGGCTTGATGGGTTGATTACAATACCAGAGTTAGAAGGCCCAAATGGATTGCCGTCTTCTAAAGCACCTTCACAGGCAACGAACAACCCAATAGCTAATAGAAAACAAAGGAACTCCTTTTTCCTTAATTTTCTATTTTTTCTTAAAATTTTATCGAAAAACTGTTTCATAAAATATTTAATTATTAAAATTAAATTATCGGTACAGCTGTTGTCGCACTAACATTGTCAACGGTTGCCGTTACAAAAGCTACTCCAGTGACTGTCCCGGAAGTAAGAGTAGTTACCGCCGTTCCCGATCCATCCGTTGTCAAAGATGCTGACCCAAGTGTCCCTAATGTTGTGGTTAAGGTAACGGTGGCACCCACTGTTGGAACACTTTGAGTTGAAAAAACTTCAACTCGAATGGTGGCCTGACTTGCACCATCATTTTGAATCCCAGCTCCGCCAAACAAACCCTGTATGCCCAAGGTATTCCCCAAAGCACTCGGGCCTGTTATATCTTCTACAGCTGCCTGGCAACCGATGAAGATTATGACAGCGGTTAAAATTGAAAGAGAAAGACCTTTAAGATGTTTTATATAATTCATAATGTTTAAAAGGGCCAAACCTTACTTAAAATTTTAGCCAACCAACCTTTGCGTTGCTCATCTGCGACCACACCTTCGCCTGAATAGCTTATCGAAGCATCCGCAATTAATGTTGAGGGAATTGTGTTATCAAAGTTTATGTCTTGAGGGCGAACAATCCCTCGCAATACCATGATTTGCTCTTCATGATTTACCGTTACTGACCTTCGGCCTTCAATCCTAAGGTTTCCACCGGGCAAAATATCCGTTATAAGCGCCGAAATTGTTGCTGTTAAAGTTCCATTTCGAGTTACCGTTCCGGTTCCTTGCATAGAGTTTGCGATGGTTGCATTAACCGATGGATCAAACTGGGTTCCCATATTTAAAAAGTTTTGAATTCCCAAATTGGATGGCAGCCCCAGTACGTTGGGCGCTTGCATATTTATTGAGGTATCTTTGGCGGTATTGGTGGTTGCAGATTGGGTTGATGTTGCGTTTTCGTTTATGGTTACCGTGATGATATCTCCCACTTTTTCAGCCTTATCATCCCCAAACAGAAAATTACCAGGTGTATTTCCTGGCCAAAGTGCCCCTTCCTCAGATTTATGCTTTGTGGGCTTGGCATATAAATTCTTTGGAATTATTGTTGACCTGCTATCAACCGCCTTATGGGTAGTGGTTGAACACGCTGCTAAGGAAAATACCAAAAATAGTGAAATGGCTATAATCACTTTATTAACTAAAATTTGAATTCTCATTAAAAGCTCACCTTAACTGTATTGGAATCTACAAGTCGGCCATAAATTACCTTTTTAGATTCCATGTTTAAAACTTGGACCATGGCATCTTCATAACCATCTTCCTTTAAAATTCCCGGTGTGGTTATTGTCATTCCACCCTTTTGTGCCGTAATTAAAACTTTATCTCCTCTATTTCCTAATGCAGGTCTCTTTATAAAACTTGGGAGGAGTATTTCCCCCATAGGCAATCTTCTGGCCGCCTCATATCCCAATGCAAAATCAATATTTGTGATTGCATTTTTCGAAGGGCGTTCTGTTTGAATGGTTTCAACTCTGATTTCATCGTTTGATAAAATTTCCCCTCTTCTCACTGCACGTATTGTTTTTATGACTTTTTGTGATACCAATACCTTGGTATTCAATCGAATTCTTTTTTGAAACTTATCATTAATTCTTATTTCCAAAATCATGGGTATTCTGCCTGCTCTTTGACTACTGCCCATTATTTTGTAAATTAATTCTTTTTTCCCAAGAGGTAGATTAATATCCTTACCTTGGTAATAAACATTGATTTCCAGGGATTCCTTGTCCCAAGGCAATGCCTTTACCAAATGCTCCTTTACGCTTTTT
Source organism: Nitrospinaceae bacterium (assembly GCA_029261675.1). GTDB lineage: Bacteria > Nitrospinota > Nitrospinia > Nitrospinales > VA-1 > UBA8687. Next base: position 2,859 of record JAJDBA010000243.1, on the reverse strand, counting down.
TCAATTTCATTTGCCTTTAGAATCTGTGTCTCTGAGGCAGCGACCCTCATTTCAAAAGTAAAAGACAGGCACAAACAAACAAATAAAATATAAAATATTTTTAAATTTATTTTATTAGTAATCATTTCCCTTACCGTTTCATATTATTAGCGATTTGAAGCATTTCATCTGCTGTTTGAACTGTTCTAGAGTTAACCTCGTAAGCCCTTTGGGCTGCAATCAGGTTTACCATTTCTTCAACAACGCTTACGTTGGACAGCTCCAAAAATCCTTGTTGTGTCGAACCAAGATCAATAGCTTGCGGGTTTCCAATTTGGGGCTGTCCCGATGCATCAGATTGCGTAAACAAGTTGAATCCGATTGATTGCAAACCAGCTGGGTTCTGGAACGATGCCAACTGAATATTTCCAAGAACTGTTGGTGCCGGTGACCCCGGTTGCGTTACAGCAACGCTACCCTGCGGGTCTATCGAAATTGATAGAGCATTATTGGGGATGGTGATAGCTGGCTGTAACGCCAAACCATCTGCTGTTACCATACGTCCGGTATTATCAAGTTTGAAAGAACCTGCCCGGGTAAAAGCTGTTGTTCCATCCGGTTGCGTAATTTGAAAAAATCCTTTTCCCTGGATTGCTATATCAAGCGGATTCTGAGTTTGGGAAAAATCTCCCTGCAAAAATATTTTTTGGATTGCCGCTGTTTTTGTTCCTAAACCAAGCTGCGCTCCGGTCGGTACCTGTTGACCGTTTGGTGAAAGTGTTCCAACCAAACGTAAATTTTGATAAAGAAGATCCTGAAATTCGGGTCTACTTCTTTTGAAACCAACAGTGTTTACATTGGCCAAGTTATTAGCAATGACGCTGACGTTCGTGTCTTGCGCATTCATCCCCGTCGATGCTGTATATAAAGATCGAATCATTTTTTAATACCTTTCGTCTTTTTTACTTTTTTTTATTAACCTACCCGGCCTATTGTGTTCACGGATTGATCATTCATGCTGTCAATTGATTGGATTATTTTTTGATAAGATTCGAAAATTCTTAAGGTGCCAATCATTTCGGTCATTTCCTCTACAGCTGTTACATTTGAATTTTCCAGAAAACCCTGTCGCGTTTTGGTACCAACTGCTTCCAATTCGTCTTCAGGTGAACCTGTATGGCGGTAAAGACCGTCTCCCACTTTTTCCAAAAACTTTTTGTTTTCAAAATTTACCAATTTAATATTTGTGATTGTGGTGTTTGCCAGACCAGTACCCACTGAAACACTTCCTTCACCATCAATTGAGATCTCACCCGGAGCATCTATGACAATTGGGCCATCATTTAAATCCAGAACCTGATTTCCATTTTGGTTTACTAATTGCTTTGCGGTATTGAGGCGAAAGTTTCCGTTTCGGGTATATCGGGGACCGTCAGGAGTTTGGACCTTAAAGAAGCCCTCTCCATCCAATGCTAAGTCCAGTGATCCTCCGGTATTTTTCAATGCTCCAGGAGAAAAATCCGTGTAGTAATCTGTTATCCCAACGTAAGAAACATTTTTATTTGATTTTTCAGGGGATAAGAGTGCATTTTTTGCCTCTTCATTTCCCGCATCTGGTGGGAAAGGAGGCATCATTTCTTTGAAAACTAATGCATCTCGCTTAAAGCCTGTATTATTTACATTTGCTAAATTTTGGGCGATCATTTCCATTTTTCGGGACTGTTTAAGACCTGCCGATGCCGCTATGTATATACTTTCGTGCATAATTTTTCTTTCTATAAAAATCCTATAAACAGGATTTATTTTTTGTGGCCCCCAAAGCCTGAATTAAGTATTCTTTTCGTGTACCCCGTATTCTTGCGGCGAGGCTCACCTCTGGTTCTTTCTTGTTATTAAGCAAAAGCTGTACCAAAAAAATTATTCACCTTTTATTCTTGTGTTTCAATCTGATTAACTATTTAGATATATGGGGTTAGTAGAGAATCTCTTTTGATATTTTTTTGTAGATTATTTTGATTTCGTCAAAAAATAATGGAAGTTTATTCCGTGAGAGTCAAAAATCCTTATTCTTCTTGTACTTCAAATATTTTTTTATTTTGTTTTTTCGTAATTAATGAATCGTTTATTGGCATGCTATAATCGTAATAATTTTAATGCGAAACACAAAGTGAGGAAGTGATGGAAATTATTTCAATTGATGAGTTGCACGACAAAGTAGCTGGAATGGGGGATGGTGATTTAATTCTTGATGTTCGGTCACCCGAGGAATTTAGTTCAGGCCATATAAAGGGTGCTCGTAATGAAGGCCATGAAACGGTTGCTGGAATTGCCGATGAATTAAAATCTTACGGAACAGTTTATGTTCATTGCAAAATGGGTGGGCGCGCTAAAATGGCTTCAGAAACTTTAGAGGGTGCGGGATTGACTAATATTGTTTGTGTTGGCAATGGTGGTATGGAGCGCTGGGGACAAATGGGCTGGCCCACCGAAAGATAGGTCAAAAATTTGCAAAAAAAAACCCAGGAAAAGAAGCTGCGTTAGCGGCTTCTTCCCTGGGTTTATTCTTTGGTCAGGCGGATCGCTCCGCGCTAAAGACTAGTACTCAAGTGTATTCCACTGAGTTACGCCCTTCTGTCCATTTCTTTCTTTGTTCTGACCATTCCAAATCGCAATAGCCATAGGTGTTTTACCACCAGAGAACTGCGTATCGTTAGAATCAGAGTTTGTCAACGAACGTTTGAAAACAACAGACCACCGGTTATTTGCCCAGTTGCCATTGCCCATTACATCCTGATGAGCCTGAGTGGTCAGGGTGCTGAACCCTTCTGCATTCAGATCTTCAACTGGAGATACGCGCATTGAAGCATCAGAAAGCATGTT
>JAJDBA010000242.1 GCA_029261675.1 Nitrospinaceae bacterium | reverse complement strand
CATATTGGGTGTGCTGGCTACGGATCTTTTGAAAGGACTGGCGATTGGAATTGCAGTCCGAATTGTCATCCACTTTATTCGCGGGGGTTCTATCTTCCGTTTGAATGCCAAGATCATTCCTGAGAGGGATCAGTCGGTAACGATCTTTTTACGAGGTTCTATCATTTTTAGTTCGTGGATTCCTCTACGAAAACAACTTCAACGTTTCTTTGATGATGGGAAGCGAGTCACTCTGGATATTACCGAAACACAACTCGTGGACCGCAGGGTTATGTCTAAGGTTGATGATTGGAAAATAAAATTCAAGGAGAAGGGTCTTGAGTTATCCGTGCGAGCCCTAATGACATCCGTCGATGAGTGATTTTTATTTAAGGCCTCAAATAACGCCTTTTGTTTTTTTGTAATAAGTCAGTTTTTATTTTGCGATTTTTCTTCCTGCAACCGATCCAAAAGCTGGTTGAAACTTTCGGCCAGTGTACCCAGTTCATTGCGGGAGCCAACGGGCAGGCGTTTTCTCTTGGAACTTCCATGTGCGAGCTCATCTGCAAGCTTACAAACATCCAAAATCGGTTCGCTGATCGATCGAGTGATGTTTGCTCCTAATACGCCGCTGAGTAGCGCCGCAGAAACAAATAATGCAACCAAAAGAACTATCAAGAAATGAGTTTTAGTGGAAATTTCTTCCACATCATTTTCCAATAATTTTTCCTGAACGGTAGTCATGTCATTCAAGAGTTCTTTAATTTTAAATGCAGCGGGAGCGGCTTCAATTTGCACCCAATGATTTGCTTGGTTCCATTCGTCTCCCGACCGAATTCGAATAATTTCTTTTAGCAAAGGGCCGAACTGATTAAGTCCACTTTGAAGGGACTCAAAACTCTTCAACTGTTCTTTACCTAAGTTATTTTTATTTTTCTCTAATGCCTTCATGTACTCAGCATTTTTTTTCCAGTTTTCCAGAGATTCTTTTTTGAACTCCTCCTTGCCGGATAGTAAAAATTCGTCGGCTCTTTCCAAAGCCAGGCTGATTGTGGTTTCTATATTCGCGAGAATTTCTACTTGTCTTTTATTTTGGGAAGTTATCTTGTCTTTGATACCCCGCTCGATCATTTTGGAGACAGTAGCCACAATCGATTTTTCCAAAGGTTCTGCTTGATTGAATAAAATCTTCTGAGCAGGAGAGTTTTCCGGGGTCTGCGCTATGTCTTCGATTGTCTGTTGGGCGGTTTTAAAGTGATTGATTTCTTTTTCGATAGATTTTAAGCGGGTTTTATTTTCAGGATCTGTCCAGTTAGGAGCAAGCCCATGCATCAGCTTTAGAGATGGATTAATTTGTTCTTCCCAGGCAATGGATCGTTCTGTTTTGAATTTTGGATCACCTAGAAGAATCCATCCGCGCAGAGAAGCCAGAGAATGATTGATGCCATTTAACATCATAAGACTGGCGTGAGCCGTGGGTGTTCGAAGTTCGACAACTCTTTTAGTGACTATCTCCATGGTTCTCACCTGCTGAATGGTGAGCAAAACCACTCCCATTAAAATCAGGGTGATGACACCAAAACCCAAGCCCACTTTTTTGCCTATTGTCATATCTCTAAAATTAAACATCTCAATCCTTTAAAATAACCGCTGTGAAAATCACCCAATTCAATCTCCCATCAAACCCTTCGCAGAAGCGCAATGTAGAGAAAGAGATATTCTGATTTATTTTACAATAATATAGCAAAACTTAAAGCCTGTACTGAAGAGATAGTTTCAGTTTTCCCCGTTCTTTTTGCAATGCATTGAAAAAATGGTGTATATCCTCTTTTATCCTGAGAATATAGCACGGAGTATAGCGGGGCCTTACATCATTAACTTTCGATAACGTAAGTCTTCTTTAATTTGCGCTCTCATTTTTGTTTCGTATTATGCGGGAGAACTCTAACTGCCGCTGGTACTATTTTATGGGAGGTTTATTATTGGTTGGGTTTAACAAGAATGTGACAGCTTTTCTTTCTGAGGTACTCTATATTGTAACTTACCTTGTGAGCCATCTTTACTCTGTACGACTTAGTTTAATTTCTATTTAGATGGTATCCAATAATTTTTAAGCCCCAAGCAACATATATGGACACAAAGAATACAATTATAAACTTTCCCATTTTTAAGGATTTCTCTAAAGAGGAGATTCTCGAGCTATTGGGTATGGAGGAAATTCGGCTAACCTTTAAGAATGGGGATTTCATATTAAGCCAAGGGGAAGCGGGTTCAGCTATTTATATTCTGATTGATGGTCAAGCGAGAATAACCAAAAATCAAGGTCCAAACATTGAATTAAACACACTTGTGCCTGGAACTATTTTTGGCGAAAGTCCCTTAATTACAAATTCAACCCGATTGACTAATGTAGTTGCAAAAGGAGAAGTCACTCTTTTAAAGCTGGATGGAAATAGAATAAAAAACCTAAACCCTGCCATCTGTAATAAATTACATGTTCAACTAAATAAAATTTTGGTATCCAGATTAGACACAATGAATAATAATCTTTCCGAAGTTAAGGCTGGGATTGATAATTTCATCAAGGTTTATGATAGTCATGGACAGAAAATGGAACAGGACCCTTCAATTTCAGAAGAGTTCAAAATGGTCCAAAGACTTTGGTCCACTTATCTCGCGAACCTCAGAACAAAATAACAATTTGTTTTTTAAGATTTTAACTCTTCTGAAAGTTCATTGTTATATTTACAACATTGGAATGATGTCGCGAGGCTGTCTAAAAAGTTTGCAGGTGAGAGAAACCCGTTTGATATTCGTTTCTATTAAAAATTAAAAGAATAACATCTTGATCAGTAGGTCATGGGTTTGACCCCGATACGGCTCGTCAATAAATGCGTTATGAGGAGTCAAAGCGCCTTTTCTAAACGATTAATTTTTAGTCGGAACTATTAATGCTTTCTTTTTTTCTATTATGTTCCTGTAAAAAATTAGGCCCCATAAGTTCTGCCATATAACGCAGGTTTTGTTCTTTAAGATTCTTTTCTATTTCTTCCCAAGAATCCCTATCCTGTTTCTTGACTGGGGTTACAACAAGGTCGGTGGTTTCGTTCGTTGGGGATTTCATTTATGCCTCAGCAATATGAGCATTCTTGTGGGGATTTCTAAAATATAGGTTTCAAACAAAAGGAAGCGTTTAAAAGAATTTTTGTAGAGAAACTACAAGAAAAAAATTCTTGCAACGGACTATAACAGATTTTAAAAATCATTCAAGTTCCGAATTCATGAAAATGCTTTTATTCTATTTTACGGCTAGTTTCTCAATTCTTATTTAACGCCTCTATTGCTAAAATCATCTAGAAAAATTCATCCGCGCAGAGAAGCCAGAGAATGGTTGATACCATTTAACATCATAAGAGTGGCATGAGAGGTGTATGTTCGAAGTTCGACTACCCCTTGATAAGATAAGGCTTCTTGTGGTTCCATTTTGCTTGATAAGTTATTTGGCAATTCAGGTTGGGAGTCTTGCTTTAAAAATTATTTTTTACAATCTCCCCTCCAGAAATAACAAGGTCGGGATATTCCAAAACTTTCAAAGAGTTTGTGGGGTCGCCCTTTACAGCTATCATATCTGCAGGGGCTCCAGGTTGCAGCGTCCCTAAAAGAGGTATGTTTAGGTGGCTTCCGGCTTTTGAGGTTGCCGCTTGTAAAGTGTCTATCAGACTTATTCTTCCCATTTGTTTTAGATATATAAGTTCTTGCGCATCAATTCCCCAGGGGATATCTGGATGAGCGATTTCTGCACCATACAAAAATTCCCCACCTAATGAAGTCCATGTTGCAGCATTTTTTGCAATCCCCGAGCATTTGGACAAGGTATCTAATGTCGATACTATTTTTACTTTTTGTGACACGGCTTTTTTCAGTAGTGATACGGGAATCGTGTTGCAGGGAACGTGAGCCCATTCGTCGATTCCTGAGTTAATAGCAATCCGTATGCCATTTTCCTCGGCAACATGAGCGGTGACCATGCGGTTATTTTTGTGTGCTTCATCCACAATGGCTTTAACAATATTTTCTGACAATAACGGCCAAGATGGTTTCGAAGCGGTCTTTGTATGGGAGTGGTTCTTTTTAGCTGCCTTGTGATGGCCGTGTTTATGATGTCCATGACTATGAGGGGTTGACCAGGGAGCGCCTGCTTCACCACCGGGTTCCAATGCAACTTTTATTATAACAGCTCCATCTTCAATAAGGTTTTGGACCGTTTTCCGTGCTTCCTTCTTGGTTGAAACGGCGATGGCTATATTTTTAGATCCCATGTTTGGGATGGGATAACCATTAGGTGCTGTGATTATTGGGCCGGAGGTAAGCACACGTAAACTTCCTTTTCCCCCGAATGGCTTATGTACGGGCCCGCCCACATCTCGGATCGTTGTTATTCCATGCATCAGTACAGTATCCGCCGGTACTTTTTGAAAAGAGAGATGGGCGTGTAATTCGATGAACCCGGGTAGTAGGGTTGCATCCCCCAAATCAATTACTCTGGAATAGTTGGACTCAAATGAACTACGCGTATCCATTTTTGCAATCTTGCCATCAACTATTGTTAAAGAGATATTTTTTCTAAAATTTTTGCCATCGAAGACACGGGCGACGTGCAGAAGAATGGAGTCTGATTTTTTATCAATTTCCAAGGCCAGTGCAGAATTTGTAGAGATGAAGCTTATTAATATAAAAGCCATCAATAATTTGAAAGAGCTGTATTTTTTTACATTCATTTTTAATCACCCTTGATAATAAATAAACATACTTCCTCTATCAAAGAGGAGTTTTCATGCGCGTCCTTTTATTGATAGCTGCACGTACTAAATAATTTTAATAAAGTGTGTGGGTAAGTGAGCTGCTATCATCGGGCGCAACGAAACCCATTATCGTGATAACGAATTCCAGAGGCACGTTCATAACGAAGGGCGGAACGCATAGCACCTGGAGCATGGTCCCATGACCCACCGCGGATCACTTTTTTCCCATCACTATTGGCAATTGTGCTCGATGTCCATTCCCAGACATTTCCAGCCATGTCGTACAATCCGTAGCCATTGGGTGGATAGTGACCTTTAGGTGAGGACATTTTATAACCATCGTTGAACTTGTCTGCTTTCCAGCCAAACTCGCAATTGTGATCACAAAAATTAGCTTTCCCCTGTTCTATCTCATCACCCCAGGGATATATA
>JAJDBA010000241.1 GCA_029261675.1 Nitrospinaceae bacterium | reverse complement strand
CCGGCGTGACAGGCCGGCGTTCTAACCAACTGAACTACGACCCCGCGGTCGTTCTATATGGTAGGCGGAACAGGGCTCGAACCTGTGACCCCCGGCTTGTAAGGCCGGTGCTCTCCCAACTGAGCTACCCGCCCAAGCAATCGTGGACATCTCTAGAAGAGTCTGGGAGTATATAAATGCTAACCACAGTCTGTCAAGTGATTTCCCCACAATGACAAAACTGTTTTTCATTTAACGGTTAAATCATAAAAACCCTTTTCAATTTTACCCTCAACTATGCGGTAAACAATTGACAGTTTGGGACTTACCCTATAAGATGCCTTCCTAAGGTCGGGAAGTAGTTTTCCCGCTTTTCTGCAAATTTTTTGATTTCCTATTTTGTTTCTGAACGATCCCAGTTTTTCCTACGATGACAGAAAAAATTATGGCCTCGCTGGAGAGCCTTTCTACTGATGAATTAATTAAGATTCGAAAAGATCTAGATCAATTGATCAAAGAGAAATTCGATAAAGATCTGGGCAAACGCCAAGGCCATAGAGCAAAAGTTAAAATTGTCGGGCAAGCAGAAATAGAAAGAGAAAAGGAGTTTTTTTACAAACTACATAAAATTTTAATCCAGGAAATGTCCGTTAATGGTCTCGTGTTTTCTATAAAAGGGACGGTCATAGACGGCGACCTCTTGAAAGTTTCTTTTCGGATTCCCTCTACCGGAGAGAAAAAAATTATTGATTGCCAGGCAGTGAGAGTCACGGAAACAAAACCGGGGACTATCCCTGAGTTTGAAGTTGCTGCCATGGCGGTAACTCAAGACGCAGTAAAAAGTTATAAAGACATGTTAAGAAAAAGAGGCAAATAATACCTCATATGATTCCATCAAATCTTCTTTCACATCTTATTGACTTAATAGGAAACGTGGCAGATGCCCATACCACAGCCCTGTTTGGATTGACAAAAGACAAGCTGGTTATGCGAGAGCATTTCACCCTTAGCCGTCATCTGAATCGGAACATTGTTATAAAAATTGGTGAAGGCCCGATAGGTCTTGCCGCTCAAACCCTACAGCCGCAATTGATGGAACATATCGATTCCGACATCGGCGGAATCTATAAAAAACCAGAAAACCTAAAAGGATTTCTGGCTGTCCCGATTGTCGCTGAAGATTTACTCGGTGTGCTTATAATTGATACCAAGGAAAGCTATCAAATATCTATTAAATTACAAAAAATCCTGTCAAACTTTGCTGAACAAATTGCATGGCATTTACATCAGGAAAAACACGGAAAAATATTAAACGATGCGCCCAATTTGCAGGAGCTGAATTCCTATTGCAGATTTCTGGCAGAGTCTCCAAACCGTTCTTCCGTAGCAGATCGGTTAACACAAATACCAGCGGCAATTCTTTCTTTTAAATCTATCGCGGTAATCTGGTTTGAAGAGAACCAAAAAGAAGGCCGCATCATTGGCCATAGTGGGTTTACCCACGACTTATCTGAAATCGTCGTGCATTTTGGGAAGGGACTGGTAGGTTCCTGTGCAAAAAATCGATCGCCCTTATTATTACGTTTTAATTCGGAACGAAAAACCATCCTGTTTTCTGAAGAAGAAAAAACTGAAGACCTGTCGTCCGCTGTTGCTTTACCCATACAACTCAATGAAACATTATTTGGAGTTTTGCTGGTTGGGTCTGCGTCGCCAGAAGGGTTAAGCCATGCTGATCTAGACAAACTTTCTCTTATTGTTTCTGCAGCCGCTTCGGCATTATTTTGTTCTGACACCAAAGATCGCTGGGTCTACGATAAAAATCTTGATCCAGTAACGGGTGTTCCCAACCATAGGTTTTTGACGGAATACAAACTTGCTGTGTCGGAGGAGCTTTTTAAATCCAACCAACCGGTTTATTTTTTGTCTGTGCAACTCACCAATCTTGCTAACCTTTACCAGACTTACGGCGTTGATCAAGGAGATGCCTTCTTGAAACAAATGATAGCCCTGTTCGCAAAAATGATTCCCTCACCAAAATTTGTTTTCCGCTTTTCAGAAAATACGTTCGCGCTCATGTTAATGAACCGCACACAAAAGGAAGTGGACCAAATACAAACCAAGTTGAAACAATTATTCGAATTCAACCCTCTACATGTCAATGGGGTAGCTATGCAGGCAAGAATGCAATGGGGTCTATCGATTTATCCTAATGATGCCAAAGAGCTTTTTGAATTGATAAGCCTTTCACGAAACAGACTGTCCCCAAAAATTAAAGAGATGGCATGATAAAACAATTTTTCAATAAGATATTTAGCTTTTTTTCCACCGATCTGGCAATGGATCTAGGGACCGCAAACACTCTGGTCTACATAACCGAAAAAGGTATCGTGCTCAACGAACCCTCCGTTGTGGCTGTAAATGTTGACGACCACACGGTTGAAGCGGTGGGATTAGAAGCAAAGAAAATGTTTGGTCGAACGCATGCCAAAGTCAACACAATACGCCCGATGAAAGACGGTGTGATCGCCGACTTCGATGTGACCAACAAGATGATCCAATATTTTATTAAAAAAATATTACACAAATACCGTTTTTTCAAACCCAGAATGGTCGTGGGAGTCCCCACCTGCATTACCCAGGTAGAAAAGAAAGCCGTCATCGATGCCTCTCTCATGGCCGGAATCAGAGAGGTTCATCTGATAGAAGAACCCATGGCTGCAGCCATTGGCGTAGGCATTCCTGTCCACCGGCCCGAAGGCAATATGGTTATTGATATAGGCGGAGGAACTACCGATGTCGCTGTCATCTCTCTATCCGCTATTGCTTATGGGGAATCCGTTCGCGTTGCCGGAGATGAAATCGATGAATCGATTGTCCGTTATATGCGCCTCCAACATCATCTCAATATTGGTGTGTTTGAAGGCGAACGCGTTAAAGTGGCTGTGGGCAGTGCGTTTCCACAACCGAGCAACCTCAACATCGAAGTAAAAGGACTCAATGTAAAAACCGGAGTCCCAATGTCCATCACAATTGGTGATGATGAGATCAGAGAAGCATTGAAAGAACCCCTGACTACAATCGTAACCTCCATCATGCGTGCTTTAGAAAAAATACCGCCTGAACTTTCTGCAGACATCCATTCCAATGGCATCTATTTGACCGGAGGAGGAGCGCTGATCCGCGGACTCGATAAAATGATTGAAGAAAGAACCACCCTCAAGGTCTTTATTCCTGAAGACCCATTGCTAAGCATTGTCAAAGGTGCCGGTGCCGTTTTAGACGACTTTGAAAACATGAAAAAAGTCTGTATCAATTAAAACGGTTGCGCTACAATTCCCTCCATCAACACCAAATTCATTGCGGCGCCTATGAACCCATCAAAAAATCCGCCTTGTCATGAGTGCGGGAAAAAAGTGGAATCCGTTCCCACATGTCTAGAATATAAAGGCGAAGAAATTTTTCTATTCAACCCATCAGTCTGCCAGCTTTGTCTGGAAAAGTTGTGCGAAACCTATTCTATTGAATGTGTTAATTGCGGCGGAACTATTCCTCCCTATTCGCATGTCGGAATTTTGAAAGCAGGAGATGGGCAAAACCAATACATCCACATGACCACCCAATGCAACACACCCGGTAATGCCTTCTACGGCTATTGGGGAAAGGGAACTGCTCGAGAGTTTGTGCAAATTGAAGCATGCTCGTGATTCACTGACATGAAAGGCAAAAAGCCAATACGCTTGATATATCTCTTTTCTAGTTGAAACTTCAACTGACGGTTACCGACCCAAAGCGGACATAAAACAGAAACCCATGAAAAAGAGTCTTTACATATTAGTGTTTCTTCTAAGTTCGATTTTTATATTTTCCTGCGGGGAAAAGGAAGATCCAAGTGAAATTAAAACTATAATTTTGCCGGCACCAGATAATGCAATTAAAAATACTTATAAATTTGAGATCCCCAAAGGTTACTTGGAAACAGAAACAGAAAGATATATCCAAATTCGCACAATTTATCCCGAGATGACTTGGCGAACCTGGGAAAATCGATACCGGTTTGAAAAAAAAGAAGGAAGAAAATGGGGAGATGATTTGATCAGAATATTTTTAAAAACCTACTGGCAATTTCCTAAGCTCGAAGGTCCTAAATATTTAACGCATCCTGCAGTACAAGAGTTGAAGAAAAAGTTTTATCCCCCACGAGAGAAGGATAAGGAAGTTCCTCTTATTGAGGATATTGACGAGCCTGAAAAATTTAAAAAATATTTAGAATACGACAAAAGAGAAAAATATGTAATTTCCCACCCTGACAAACGTAAATCGATTATTAAGTGTATTGGAGGAGGATGGATGTGTGAAGGGCATATAATTTGGGAAAATGGTCTGCATATAGAATATGAATTTAATGAAAAACATTTTAAAAAAATGATTGATGTGGATCGAGCGGTTATGAGTTTAATTAATTCGTTCAACCCTACCCGAATAGATTAGGGATAAAGTTTTCCCACGTCCGCTTTTGGCCGACAACAGACCTTTTATGCCCACCTACTTTTATTTTTATCACCGAACAGTTAGAATTGAATCTTAAGACCGCTTCCGACGGCGTTCTCAACTGGTCAACGCAACGCTATAATCTTAAATAAAAAGATGGAGTGTTGCAAATGTCCTACAGAACCCGAATTAAATACACCTATGCACAGAAACAGGAGATATGGGATCGTTGGAAAAAAGGCGAGTCTCT
>JAJDBA010000240.1 GCA_029261675.1 Nitrospinaceae bacterium | reverse complement strand
AGGGGCTATGCCATCACGACATAACCCCTTGTATTATTTGGTGGGCCGTCTCGGGGTCGAACCGAGGACCTACTGATTAAGAGTCAGTTGCTCTGCCAATTGAGCTAACGGCCCACCTTATAAGATTTCGTTTTTTATCTTTCTGGAGAGTGCATTCTACTCAATCTCATCCCATCTCGCAAGCGGGGTTATCCCCCCAACATCCAAGTCCATACATGGTACTGCATTGCGCTGATGGTTGCTGAAAGTCCGCCAAGTAATAAAGATAAAAGTAAAAAACGATACGCTTTATTCCTGTTTTCCCGCATTTCCACAATGTCGACCAAAAAAGAAACAAACATCAATGCAAAAAATAGGAGTTTGGCAATATCCGGTAGAATTTCTTCCGCAGCCTCCAAGGTCTGCTGCACCAATATTTTCTCGTGCAAAAAACCAACTCCATACAAACCCATCAAAAGAACCGCCCATATTTTGAGTAACAACGCCCTTGTTTCTTCAATCTTATAGCTAGACACTGCAGGTTTTTCCTCTGTTTATTAAATTAATTTGCAACCTGGAAACCTACAAATCATCTAATAGTTACATTATTATATAGGTGTGTATCAACATAGATATTTAGTCTGGCTTGGGAGGAAGTTTTCCCAAACTGTAGCTTATGGTATAATTCTACCTGAATATCGATCACCCCCTTACATTTTCTTATTGAAAACCCGCGCTTTTGTGAACGGGTCATTCGGACAAACTAAGGCAACTTTTAACTTTTATTAAGAGGGAAGCAAATCATGGCAATTAGATTAGGAGATATCGCGCCGGACTTTACGGCAGACACTACCGAAGGCACCATCGAATTCCATAAATACCTTGGAGACGGATGGGGAGTTTTATTTTCACATCCCAAAGATTACACACCGGTGTGCACAACTGAACTGGGACGCGTTGCCAGTTTGAAAAGTGAGTTCGACAAACGCAACGTAAAAGTCATTGCGTTGAGTGTAGATCCGGTTGACTCCCATAAAGGCTGGGTCAATGACATCAACGAGACGCAAAATTGTTCCGTCAATTACCCTATCATTGCTGATCCCGAAAAAAAGGTTTCAGAAATGTATGACATGATCCACCCCAACGCTTTGAACAACTTGACGGTTCGCTCCGTGTTCATCATTGGGCCAGATAAAACCGTGAAGCTCACACTCACTTATCCCGCATCCACGGGAAGAAATTTTGACGAGATACTGCGCGTTATTGATTCGCTCCAGCTCACTGCCAATTACCAGGTTGCAACTCCGGTTGACTGGAAACATGGTGACGACTGCGTGGTGGTACCGGCGATCAAAACCGAAGACATTCCGGCAAAATTTCCAAAAGGACATAAGGTCATCAAGCCTTATTTGCGCACCACACCACAACCTGACTTATAAATTTTTCCAACAGCCTGTGCAGGCGGCAGACTGCCGCCTGTACCGGGCTTTTTTATTTAATTCCAATGGAACATAACAAAGCCTTAGGTCAGATTTCCTCCCTCATCAAGTTATTGACTGACCGAGATGAGTTTGTCAGGAGCCGCGTTCGCGATCAACTGGTCGAATTGGGTGAGGATGCCCTACCCTTCTTGGAAATAGCCACTCGCGGCGACGATGATGATCTGCGTATCCAAGCTAATGCAGTGATTCAGAATATTCTTCCGCAAAAACTTGGTGAAAAATTCAGGCAACTTGCACAAAAGGGATTAGGTCAAGACATAGATCTTGAAACCGGAATGATGCTGATTATGGAATTCGGCTACCCCGATTCAGATCCGGAAGAATGCCGCCAAAAAATCGATGATCTAGCCCAAAAATTTGCTGACACTTTAAATCCTGAAGCCGAACCACCCGAAATCGTTGCGTCCTTCACGCATTTTCTTTTCCAACAAAAAGGGTTCAAAGGCAACAAAGACGACTACCAGAATCCAGACAATAGCTTCATCAATAAAGTTTTAGACAATCAAACGGGTTTGCCCATTACTCTTTCAGCAATATGCGTTTTACTGGCAAAGCGATTGAATTTACCAATCGTGGGTGTAGGAATGCCCGGTCACTATATTGTGAAATATAGTTTACCTGTCGAACCGATCTATTTTGATCCTTTCCATCAAGGCCGTCTACTGACAAAAAAAGAATGTATTCAGATTGTTGAACAATTCGGCCATTCTTTTGAAGAGCATTTTTTATCGCAAGCAACACAACGAGAAACTCTTATCCGCATGCTTAACAACCTGATACAGGTTTATAAAAACTCGAACGAAATAAAAAAAGCTGAGACACTCACTGAATATATAAAAATTCTGCTGAATCCATCTAGGAACCAGCAATCTGAAAGAACCCGTTAAAAACTTACCATGTCAAAACTTGTTCTTATTACAGGAGCCGGCACAGGAATCGGTCGCAGCATCGCTGAAACACTTGCAAGTCAGGGGCATACCCTGATCCTCTGTGGTCGCAACCTCGACAAGCTGGAAGAAACAAAAGCGAACCTGCAAAACCCTTCCAACCATTCAACACATTCCTGCGATATACGTAAAGTGGGAGATGTGCAATCTGCTTTAAAGAAACATAATGTGGAATCCTTACACGGGCTGGTAGCCAATGCAGGGATAGGCGGTGAAAACACTTACGGAGAAAATGATCGCTGGCGGGAAGTCATCGACACCAATTTGACGGGCACTTATCAAACCGTTCAAGAATGTCTGCCTTACCTTAAAAAAGATGATGCTCCTTTTAAAAAAGTAGTGATCCTTTCATCCATTCTGGCAAGGCTGGGCGTGCCGGGTTATTCAGCATATTGTGCTTCTAAAGCTGGGTTACTCGGGCTTACTCGATCCCTTGCCGCCGAGCACAGTGGCGAAAAAATTCTGGTCAACGCGCTTTGTCCCGGCTGGGTCAATACGGATATGGCTCAGGAAGGAATAGAAGGTTTTGCCGATGCTTTAAAAATCACCAAAGAACAAGCTTATCAGGAAGCGATGAAACAGGTACCGCTTGGTAAGATGTCAGAGCCGGAAGAAGTCGCGCAATTTATCGGCTACCTGTTCTCCGAACAACAAACTTCATTTACCGGGCAAACTATCGACATCAATAATGGCGCCCTAATGCCCTAGCGGCGAACCGCCGCAGGTGATTGGACAAAATCCCCAAAACAAAAAAAACACCATCAGCTTTTTACTTGAATAAGAAAAAGAACATCAACCTTCGTTATCTAAAACTATTCGATACTTTGCTTTTCCCTGACGAAGATGCTCCATGGCATCATTTACTTTGCTCATGGGAAAGTGTTCGGTGACTGGATTAATATCATGCCGAGATGAGAACTCAAGCATCTTTCTAATAGTCGCAGGGCTTCCAACAGGTGAAGAACCTACTGAACGCTGACCAAACAACATTGGGACGACACTCAAATCCAGCGGTTCTGGAACTACACCCAGCATATGCAAACGACCTCTTGGCTTAAGAGCTTCCAGATAAGTATTCCAATCCAATTGGACATTCACGGTCGACAAAATTAAATCGAATCGACCTGCAACAGCTTTTATCGCTTCAGGATCTCGCGAGTTGATAGTTTCAGTCGCTCCCAACTCTAGAGCTTCTTTTTCTTTTAATTTACTTGAGGTAAATGCAGTCACATGACATCCCCATGCTCGCGCGTATTTTAAAGCCAAATGTCCCAGTCCACCAATTCCTATAACTCCAACACTTGCCGTTGGCGAAATGTTGAGCTGCACTAAGGAATTAAACATAGTGATTCCGCCGCAAAGCAACGGACCTGCGGCTTGCACATTAAGTCCTTCTGGTATTTTAAATACACTGGGGCCCTGGGCACGCACCGTATCAGCAAAACCCCCATGCCTGCCAACAATCGTAGCGGAAGCATCTGCACACATATTATGATGCCCTCCTAAACATTGATCGCATGTCATACAGTATCCCGCATGCCAACCCAATCCTACTCGGTCACCTATCGCCACATGAGAAACATATTCTCCTATGGAAGAAACTTTTCCTATTACCTCATGCCCCGGAACAAAAGGGTATTGTGTCATTCCCCAGTCATTGTTGAGCATACTTAGATCACTGTGGCAGATACCACATGACTCCACAGAAATATCAATATCCGTTGGACTCAATGCCCCCAACTCATATTCGAAGGATTCTAAAATACCGCTGGCTTTATTGGCAGCATATGCGCGAACAAGGGTCATATTTTTTCTCCGCAGAAAAGTTTCAAGCAAAGCAATGAATGCATTCTAATGTTTTACGTCAAAAACTATTTTCAACGACGACTTCACTCAAAGGCAATTGGCCCGGCTTTGGCCAAGCGTCTTTTGTTCCTTTACCTATCGCCACCATCGCCCCCATAACATGATCTTCAGGCAAGTTGATTAGTTCCGCAACTTTTTCAATATCAAAACCGATCATCGGGCAAGATTCATAACCCATAGACTTTGCCGCCAACATCAAAGTTTGCATCGCCATACCAATGGATCGTTGCGCCTCATCGCGTTGCAACCATTCACGTCCTTCGTGGAAAGGCCCCATCCAATTTACCAGCAAGTCCGCCACATCCTTGGGTGCATTTTTCCAGTAGCGTTCAGGGTTTTTCTTCCATGCATTGGTGTCTGCAGTCATGATAATAAGAAGAGAAGCATCTGTCATTTGAGCTTGATCGTTGCCCAATTCTTTTCGAATCTTCTGACGAAGCTCAGGGTCGCGAACAATAACAAAACGCCAATGCTGTATGTTGAAACTAGTCGGAGCCTGTATTGCTGCTTCAAGAATTTTTGTTTCTTCTTCAGGCGATAACTTATGCTCCGGATCATACTCCTTGATGGAGCGACGTTGGTAAATAGCATCAAATGTTTCCATAAATTTTCCCTTTATTGAGTAAAGCGTAAAAAAATATTTTAATTCAAACTAATTTTATAAAGTGCACCCTCTATCCGATTTCAAAACCCTAACTCACTAAGAGATGGGTGGTCGTCGGGCCTACGACCCTGCGGCCAAAGAAATTTACGCTCGGATTCATTAATCGGAAGGTCATTTATACAAGCATAACGGTTTTTCATGAGGCCATGCTCATTAAACTCCCAATTCTCATTGCCGTAGGAACGAAACCAATTTCCACTATCATCATGCCATTCGTAAGCATAACGAACGCCAATACGATTCCCTTCAAATGCCCATAACTCTTTAATCAAACGATATTCAAGTTCCTTTTCCCATTTACCTCTCAAGAATTTTACCACATCATCACGTCCATTAACGAAAGTAGAGCGGTTCCGCCATTGGGTGTCTGCAGTATAGGCTAAAGAAACCTTCTCAGGGTTGCGGCTATTCCAACCATCTTCTGCAAGCCGAACTTTTTTCTTCGCACTTTCAGCGGTAAAAGGTGGCAATGGAGGTCTGTCAATCATCATGGTCCTTCTCCTAATTTTATTTAGTAGTCTAAATAAGAATCTGATCTAAATTAACCAAACCCTTTTCAATTTCTTCTTTTGTGTAGCGGGGTGTTATATGTTGTGGGCAATTCCAATCGAACGCATGAACGTTGAAAATAAAAATTCGTTCCACAGTTGCTTCATAACCTGGTATTTCAAGTTTTTCCAACAACTCAGGATGATCGTTAGCGTGGAGCACTTCAGCCCCTGCCCATATTTTCAATCTTTGTTGCTTCGTGTAATCCATAAAAAATAGAACCGTTTTTTTCGTGGCATTAATATTTCCGGTGCTGATATATTGTCCATTCCCTTGAAAATCCGCGAATGCCAAAACATTCGTGTCGATGACTTTTAAAAATCCTTTGGGTCCACCGCGAAACTGCATATAGGGCCAACCATTTTCCCCCACCGAAGACATATAAAAACTATCTCGATTTTTGATATAACTTTTCTCCTGCCAGGTTAAGTTATTACGAAAATTCTTCTTGCTCTCCATCTTTTGATAGGGAGCTCTAGTTCCATATTGTTCCTGAACTTTCCGCACACTATCGTTAAACGCGAAATCCATAAAATTATTTGCCATGATCTGGTTCCCTTATAAAAAATCACATAGTCCTCCCCTCTCAAGGCGGAGGATTCATTGGTTTTAGAATGTGAGTACGTTAAATCCCTGTTCCTGCAATTTGACGAAACTCGTAACACCCGTTGTTTTCGGGACAGCATTATCTTTAATCAAGTCATAACCTGAAGTGTTCGCTCCGAAAACATCTGCACAGGCACAGGAAATCCCCTGAATTTTGTCTGACACAGCCTCAAACAATTCATGCGCAGGGTGATCCTCCGCTTCTAAAACTTCAGGCCATCTCGTTCCCGCTCCTTGAAAGAAAATTGATACATCTTGACCCGCATTTTTAAAATCGTATGCAGCGGCCAAAGCATTGAATACCCGCCCTAAAGATTCTTCTGATCCGTTTTTGGGGTCTGACATGATTGCGATTGCAGTTTTCATTTTTGTTTCCTCGTTAATTTGGTTTAAAGTTAAGCCGATAATCAGTTCGACTCTTAACAATGCACAGAGCATTTTCTGTGCCAAGCATTCAAATTGACCTTAAACATCTATTTATAAAGAGTTTTATCGACTAAACATGCGCCTTATTTTTTAACTAAATTTCGTTAATAGCTAAATTTCGTGACGAATTTTCATTATTTTTGGTAAACTGAGCACATGAAAACCAATGACAACATAGATCCAGCTAAACCAAATGATCTCCTTCGCCTCAACAAGTTGATATTGGAATCTGTTGGGGAGGGGATCTATGGCCTAGATTCGGAAGGAAGGACAACTTTTATCAATCCGGCGGCTGAGAAGATGACCGGTTTTTCGGCTGAGGAAATGATCGGAAACTGTCAGCACAAGTTGGTTCACCATTCTAGAGCAGATGGAACGAATTATCCGCAAGAGAAATGCCCTATCTATGCCGCTTTTAGAAGGGGAGAAGTATTTCACACTTCCGAAGAAGTTTTTTGGCGAAAGGATGGAACCTCTTTTTCTGTCGAATACATCAGTACACCGATTTGGGAAAATATGAAATTGTTAGGCGCGGTTGTTGTCTTTAAAGACATCACAGAGAAAAAACAGGCCGAAGAAGAAATTCTACAGCTACGAAAAAAATTGGAATTGGAGAATGCTTACTTAAATGAAGAAGTTCTGGATGCCCAAGCCTATGGAGATATTATTGGTAACAGTCCAGCGTTAGAAACCATCTTAAGACAAATCGAAATGGTCGGTCCTACCGATGCAAACGTTCTTATTACGGGTGAATCGGGCACAGGAAAAGAACTGGTGGCTCGAGAAATTCATAATCGAAGCTCACGTAAGAAGCGGACCATGATTAAAGTGAATTGTTCTTCCATCCCCAAAGAACTCTATGAAAGCGAATTCTTCGGGCACGTGAAAGGTGCATTTACAGGAGCTATCCAAGACCGGGCGGGCAGATTCTCGTTGGCTGATGGAGGCACATTATTTCTAGATGAGATTGGCGAGGTTCCTTTGGATCTTCAAAGCAAGCTTCTTCGAGTATTACAGGAAGGGACCTTTGAAAGAATCGGTGATGAAAAAACACTTCATGCAGACGTGCGCATCATTGCCGCGACAAACCGTTCTTTAAAAGAGGAAGTGGAATCAAAAAATTTTCGCCAAGACCTTTACTACCGCCTGAATGTCTTTCCCATAGAAGTCCCTCCCCTGCGCGACCGAAAAGAGGATATACCTTTACTGGCCTCCAGCTTTTTGCAGTTGATAGGTAAAAAACTAAACCGCTCATTTCCAAAGCTGACTAAAGCAAACATGGTGGAGTTGCAAGGTTACGATTGGCCTGGAAATATCCGGGAGTTACAAAATGTTATCGAACGTGCAATGATCACATCTAAATCAGGAAAACTTTTATTCAATCTATCGAACACCGTAAAAATTGTTAAGAGAAAGAACTTAGCGATTACCCCAAAAGAGTGGAATACCAATATCAGCATTCTTACAGAAGAAGAAATGAAATTGCATGACAGACAAAATATATTAAATGCCTTAAATCAATGCGACTGGAAAATTACAGGTTCTAATGGAGCAGCAGAAATTTTAGAAATGAGGCCCACCACCCTACATTCAAAAATCAAAAAAATGGAGCTCAAAAGACCTGATTAAACAGATGGCACTTATGAAGTGTTTAAACCGAAGTCTAGTTGAAAATGAAAAGACGGGGTTATATCAGGGATTCTGGGGAAGTCGGCTCTACCGTATCGACCACACCATCACTGGGGATAGGAGCTTGTGGAGGAAGTTCAGCACTTTCAGGTCCAAAAGTTTTTCCCAAACGCTGACGAATAAAATCCAAAAGGTCATTTAAAGAACGTAGGATGGAATCCGTTTCAGGAACCTTAGCTGCCTCAGCTTCGAAGACCGCATCAAATGTTGCCTGCACGAGAGCTGAGAAATCACGAATGCCTTCCGTATCTAATCCAGAAGCTGGATTATTCAGGGTTGCTTCTACATCCTGTGGTGCTACGCCACCTTCACCTTCCGGCAATTGAGTGAATGAGCTTGTTGAAAAAGCGGCAACAATAACACGCTCCAATGAAATTTCCACTTCTTGAAGCACACCCAGATTAGCAGCCAAAACATCACCCGATTCATCAAAATCAAATTCACCACTACTGAAGAACTCACTCGCTATCGGAGAAATTTCTGCCGCCAGCTTGTTGATTGCCGCCAACTCCTCTTCATTTAAATCTCCTTGTACAGAGATAGAGTAGTTAGAAGCAGCCTTGGCAACAGTGCTGATTTCTTGAAACGAACCAAATTCTTCAGATTGAGTTTGCGTGCGAGACTCTGAAAGAGACTGTTCGCTTGAAAATGAAAGGCTTACCAGATCCCCTTCTTGAGTTCGGACATTCAACTCGCTTGCCACGGAAAACCCTACCGCAGCACTGCTGTTACGTTGTTGAATTCCCTGCAAATTAGATTCGGCTATTTCAAGTGTCATGATGAAGATTCGTTTTAATTGCTAATAAGCTTTTTTCTCTCTATATATTTGTATCGGACAAAATAACCGAGAACATAAGAAAAAAAACATCTATACCCATAACCACACAACATATTGTTTTAATATAGATTATTTAATTTATTCTGTGAAGTTTCCTCTTTCTTGGAAATTATGATACGCTTTTTTTAACAGCCAACTTGAATCATAGCCCAAATTGCCGTAAAGATTTCTATCTACAAACTTCGATATTCCGTACTATAATCGTTAAGAATAATTGAACAGCTAAACCAACGAGTTCCCGATGAGCGATACATTAAGACAAGACATTATTTTCAAAATTTTAAAAATCGCAGCAGAAAATTCCGATCTCGGGTCCGATGAGCAATTTAGTCTCGCCGAGTCTGGAACCAAGGCCATGTTCGCTAAACTAATGAATGAGGGAGCGTCGTCTTCTGCTGGAGAAGATTCTGACCGAGAAAAAGCTAGAACCAAACGGCGGATGAAAAAAAAGGATCGGAATCAAAGAAAAGAACATGTTGGGAGATTTTTTCTAAGGTTAGTAGAGAAGAATATAAAGAAACCCGAGTTACCCCATTGTCTACTTCCCGTGTTCGCCAACTCGGTGCAATCTACAATTGGCGTGGAACATTACGAACAAATGTCAGACAAAATCAGCCGACTGTTGGAGTTTGGTGAAAAAAAAGGATACGACTACGACCAGATTCTCGACAGCAAACCAGGTAGATCCATCGCCGGGGAGATATTGACGCTCTATAAGAATGAAATGGGGGCGGGTAGTTTTGAGAAACTGCTTAAAAACAGTTTGGATGAGACTCTGGTAAAAAATATTTCAAACATAGAAAATGGGCAGGAGCTGAATATTGAAGACACCGTAAACCTGGCTTATAGCGAATTCAATAAATACCTCTCAGCCTCCTGAACCTTCTTTCCTGCCCCTGACTCTATATATCCTTTAATGCAGGATTGGTTTTATCCTTTTCCGAAAGAACTGGGTTCGAAGTTGGCCATTTGACGCCAATATCAGGGTCATTCCACATAACCCCTATTTCTTTTTCTGCAGAATAATATTCAGAAACTTTGTATAAAAATTCAGCTGTCTCGCTGAGAACACAAAATCCGTGCGCAAATCCAACAGGGATGTAAATTTGCAGGTAATTGGAGTCCGACAGGGTATAACCTCTCCATTGCCCAAAAGTAGGTGACTGTTTACGAATGTCCACAACCACATCGAACACCTCTCCTCTAATCACCCGTACCAGTTTCGCCTGCCCCGGAGCTGACCGATAGTGGAGGCCGCGAATGGTATCCTTCTGAGAAATAGACTGGTTGTCCTGAACAAACTCCTCCTCTATTCCTATTTCTTTATATCTTTCTTTTTGAAAACTCTCAAAAAACCTGCCCCGAGAATCGGAATGAATAGCGGGCTGAATTAACAGCACCCCATCTAAATCAGATTTTTCAACATTAAAAGCCATATCAAATATCCAAGTTGAAATAAGAAAATGCGGGTGGAAGAGGAAAACCCACATCAAGGAAGGGGATTATATAACGCAAAGGGTAAAATTGGCAATCAGGCAAGCGCAAATAAATTCAGTTCAACTACCCAAACGGGTGAAACCTCAATGTCTAGAATTATTCGAGGTTATCTATAAAATTTGCTAATATCTGCCTTTACAAAAATTAACCCATAAGAGCTCCAATGAAAATCATACCCGCAGTGGACATTAAAAATGGTAAATGCGTACGTCTTTCACAAGGAAAAGCCGATCAGGAAACAATTTATTCGGATCATCCTCAAGAAATGGCAGATCATTGGGATGAAGAAGGTGCGCAACTGATTCATGTAGTTGATTTAGACGGGGCTTTTGAAGGCTCACCTAAAAATTCTAAAATTGTTAAAGAAATCATATATAGCAGTTCCGTTGACATTCAAGTCGGGGGCGGCATTCGAACTCTTTCTGCAATCGAAGAATATGTCAAAGCCGGAGTCTATCGAGTTATCTTAGGAACAATTGCACAAAAAGAACCCGAGTTTGTTGAGCAGGCGTGCAAAAAATTTCCAGGGAAAATAATTGTCGGCATTGATGCCAGAGATGGCATGGTTGCGGTCAAAGGCTGGGTCGAAGTCTCTGACCAAAAGGCCACCGACCTTGCCGCTAAAATGCGAGGTTACGGTATTGCCGGATTCATCTTCACAGACATCAGCCGTGATGGAATGCTTCAGGGACCCAGCCTTGAAAGCATAAAAGAATTTGCAGAAGCGGCTCAATTACCCGTCATAGCATCGGGGGGTGTCAGCCGTCTTGAAGACATCGAAAATTTGAAGAAGTTGGAATCCTCAGGTGTCGAAGGTGTCATTATTGGAAAAGCACTTTATGACAAAACTCTGTCCTATGCTGACGCAAAAAACCTAGGTTAAAACATATGCTGGTTAAACGTATCATCCCCTGTCTTGACGTTAAAGATGGTCGCGTGGTAAAAGGCGTGAACTTTGTCAATCTACGTGACGCAGGCGACCCCGTTGAGGTTGCCGCAGCGTATGAAAAAGAAGGTGCCGACGAACTCACCTTTCTGGATATTACCGCCTCGCATGAAAAACGCGATATCATTCTGGATGTCGTAGCGCGGACCGCAGAAAAAGTTTTTATGCCTCTTACCGTAGGGGGCGGCGTTCGCACTTTAGACGATATTCGAAACCTGTTAAAAGCCGGGGCCGACAAAGTAGCCATTAACTCAGCTGCCGTTAAAGACCCTGTCTTTGTTCAAAGAGCAGCACAACGTTTTGGAAGCCAGTGCATCGTCGTCGCCATCGACGCCAAACAAATTAAATCTGCGGCCGATGATCCATCTATTCCAAGCTGGGCGAAAGAGCACCCGGATTTACTTTTGGATAAAAACAGTTCATCCACTTCCTGGGAAGTCTATATTCATGGAGGACGAACATCCACAGCCATCAATGTCGTTAAATGGGCTCGGCAAATGCAAGACTACGGTGCCGGTGAAATTTTGCTAACCAGTATGGATCGAGATGGGACGAAATCAGGTTACGATCTGGAATTGAATCGCTCGGTTTCCGAATCCGTAACCATTCCGGTGATCGCATCAGGAGGGGCTGGAACGCTAGAACATTTATATGATGGGATTACCGATGGCAAAGCCGATGCCGTGCTGGCCGCTTCCATTTTTCATTTCAAAGAATTCACCATCGATGAAACCAAACGCTACCTGAAAGAAAAAGGCGTTTGCGTCCGCCTCACTTAACGCCACAGTTTTTCAGTTCAAGTGATTTCGCTGAAGCATCAAGAGTGGCCTGAGTTTCAAAAGGCAGGGTCCAGATTTCCTTGCTATGGCCTATTGGGCAATGGGTCAGAATTGGGATATCGGGTTTTGGAAATAAATCTGCAAGAATATCTTTCAGTTTTCCATCTCCCGGTTTTTGTGGGTTACAGTTCACCATCTCTCCAAAAGTAATTCCCCGCACGCCTTTAAACTTTCCCGCTGCTTGCAACTGCCACAACATTCCATCCAGTTTGTATAAAGGCTCGCCTACATCTTCTATAAATAAAATCCGATTACGGGTTTGTATTTCATAAGGCGTTCCCAGAGAACGGCAAAGTAGCGTCAGGCACCCTCCTGTAATTTTCCCAGTGGCAATCCCTTTTGAAAACACTTTAGCTTTTCGGCAATGAAGTGAAGGTTTTTCTCCCATCAAAATATTTTTAAACTGCTTGCGCGATTGATTCATGGGAGCACGACCAAAACTACCCGCAACCATCGGGCCATGAAACCCCACCACACCGCAATGAAGATACAGATAATGAAGTAGCAACGTGATATCACTGGACCCGACAAAAATTTTTGCATTGGCCCGGATCACTTTTGCATCCAAATGTTGAAGAACCCGATTCGTGCCGTAACCGCCGCGTGCGCAAAACACAGCTTTTATTTCTGGATTGCGAACCATATCCATAATATCTTTGGCTCGTTGCATATCAGTTCCTGCCAAAAACCGCGAACGGGAACTGACATTTCTTCCGAGAATGGGCTTAAACCCCATTTTAGAAATCACATCCAATCCGTTTTGTAATTGTTGTTTATCGACGGGGCCTGCTGGAGCCACTACACCAATTTTATCGCCTGCGTTGAGTTTTGGCGGTCGTATCAATGAAAGAGTTTTTTTCGACATTACAAATAACTTTCAAAAGGTTACAATAATCGCTTCCAATAAAATTTAATTTCAGGAATCATGGTTGCAGCAATTATTCAGGCCAGAATGGGGTCAACACGTTTTCCAGGAAAAAGCGTCCGCTTGCTTAACGGACTTTCTATTCTTGAGCATATCATCATTAGATTACAACAGGTTCCAGAAATTGACCAAATTCAATTGGCCACAACCGAGGCTGAAACCGAAGCTCCTCTCATCGAAATAGCCAAAAAGCATAAAGTGGCTGTGTTTCAAGGTTCTGAAGAGGATGTTTTGAAAAGGTTCATACAAGCCGGAGAAGCCATCGAAGCCCAACATATCGTGCGCATCTGTGGTGACAACCCTCTTACAGATATCCCTCTATTACGATCTTTGATAACAGCACATCTCGAATCACATGCCGACTACACTATATCTGCCGACCCCATTCCACTGGGAACCGGTTGCGAAGTCGTTTGCCTAGAAACCCTTAAAAAAATTGAGGAACAAGCTCTCGAACTTAAATATCGCGAACATGTTACCACCTGGTTTCATGACCATAATGATAAGTTTACAATTACCCAGATAGAGGCACCTTCTTATTTAAAAAACCGCAACTTTCGATTGACGGTAGACACCCCACAAGATTTTTCTTTAATGGAAAAGATTTTTTCCGAACTCAATCCACACTCCACGATTAATCTGGAAGACGCAATAACATTCCTTGAAACCCACCCTGAAGCCGTTTCTTTGAACTCAGAAGTCGTTCAAAAAAACTGGCGCATAAAAAATCAATAAATTTTCAACTTTTGTTAAAGTTCTTAATCTTTCCACCGATAACCTTAATTGAGGCGGGAAGTAACCTGAATTAGGGAAAAAGCTTCCTCTCTTAAAGAGTTTTTAGAAGTCGGTGGAAAGCTGAAAGGAAGCCACCTTAAATAAAAATCCTTCAGGGGCATGGTGGAAAGCTGAAAGGAAACCACCTTAAAAAATCCTTCAGGGGCAAGAAGTACTAGTTAACAAACAAATTAATAGCAACAATAATCTAACTCATGGTGGAGGATTAGGGATATGCCAGTAAGAATTTTTAACAATATACCCTCGCTTAATGCTCAAAGGA
>JAJDBA010000239.1 GCA_029261675.1 Nitrospinaceae bacterium | reverse complement strand
GTGCAAAAATATTGAAAATAACGGTTAATTTTTATATTATGTTTTAGATACAAGAGTTTACTAATTTTACCTGTCACAACTAATTTTTGTCTATTTATTGTTATGAGTACTGAAACATTACCCTATGCCCCTGACGTTGTTGAAGAGTCTGAGGGACAAACCAATCGTGCATATCTTCCCATGTATAAAATCATTATGTGGGATGATAATGTTACAACAATGGAGTTCGTGATCCGCGTTCTCATTACTTTGATCGGTAAAGAATATTCAACCGCTGAAAAGTTGATGTACGAAATCCATCTCAAAGGTGCCGCCACTGTTGCAACAATGCCACTTGAGCAGGCAGAATTCAAAGTTGAGCAGATCCACCGCGCCGCCGCGATGGAAGAGTTTCCTTTCACATGCACGGTTGAGAAGGCTTAATAAGCTAGGCTATTTAGCTTGGGGCTAATTGGTCTGCGCACAAATCTAGAGGCACCCGCCTCAAGCTGTCAGCTAACATTACTTACTTCATCAGCAGATTACCTGTTCCCCAAAGGTACGTAGTCTCTTTTTGTGGCTCCAGTATAAACCTGGCGTGGCCGACTTATTCTGAACTGTTCGTCTTCTTGTAGTTCTTTCCATTGAGCAATCCAACCTGGAAGGCGGCCCATCGCAAACAAGACGGGAAACATATTGACCGGAATATTTAGAGCCTTGTAAATTAGCCCTGAATAGAAATCGACATTCGGGTAAAGTTTTTTCTCTACAAAATATTCATCTTTGATTGCGATTTCTTCAAGTTGTAGGGCGATATCTAATAGAGGTTCCTGATACCCCGGTTTATCCAGGATTTTATGCGCGAGTTTTTTAATGATTCGACTTCGCGGATCAAAATTCTTATAGACACGATGTCCGAATCCCATCAGGCGGAAAGGATCATTGGTGTCTTTGGCTTTAGCGACATATTTATTAACGTCGCCACCGTTGTCATAAATTTCCTGAAGCATTTCAATGACGGCCTGATTGGCACCCCCATGCAGCGGCCCCCAAAGGGCATAGATCGCAGAAGATACCGATGCGAACAGATTGCACATGGAGCTCCCCACAATTCTCGCTGCGCTTGTTGAACAATTCTGCTCATGATCTGCATGCAGAATCAGTAACACATCGAGCACTTTTGCCGCATCCTCGTCGGGTTCGTATTCTTCACAGGGAAGGGAGAACATCATTTTTAAAAAATTTTCAGAGTAACCCAGAGAGTTGTCAGGATAGGAAAGTGGGAGTCCAATCGATTTTTTATAACTGTATGCGGCTATAGTCGGTAGTTTGGCCATCAATCTGTGAATAGCGATTTCAACTTCTCTGTCATCTCGAACACTGAGTTCATTCTGATAAAATGTTGCCAGAGCCCCTACCACTGCACTGCATACTGCCATGGGATGTGGGTTGTTGGGGAATCCGTCATAAAAATTTTTGATGGATTCGTGAACCATTGAATGGTGAACAATATGATAATTGAATTCCTCTAACTGTTTTTGAGTAGGAAGTTCACCGTAAATTAACAGGTAAGAGGTTTCAATAAATGAGCTTTTTTCTGCGATCTGTTCAATGGGGTAGCCGCGATAAAGTAAAATTCCTTTTTCTCCATCGAGGAATGTGATCTTGCTTTTGCAAGATCCGGTGCTCATGAACCCCGGATCGAATGTGATCAAACCGGTTGTTTTTCTCAATGCTGTAATGTCAATTGCTTGTTCGCCAGTTGAACCTTCGATGAGCGGGAGTTCATATGTTTTACCCTGATATGTGAGTGTGACCGTTTCTGCCATTTTTTCCTCCGCTAAAGGTAAGACGATTGCAAAGTATTCGTTAAACTGTATTATAAACTGGGTTGGCTGAATTCGAAGAAAATTTGTTAATTAAGGATAGTTTAAATGAAACATAACGGGCTCCTTTATTTGATGATAACCGGCATTCTTTTGGGAGTGTTTTGCGGTTGGTTTTATGGCGAAGCCATGCTGTCTGTTGGCTGGTTGGGAGATATGTTTCTCGATGCTTTGAAAATGCTGGTGGTTCCCTTGATTATTTCTTCGATGATAGTGGGCATCTCCGGCTTAGGGGATATCCGCAATGTAGGAAAAACCGGATTGATCACTCTGACTTATTTTATGGCTACCACGGGCATTGCAGTAGGCATTGGTCTGGTGCTGGTGAATATTATGAAACCAGGTGTAGCAGTGGAAATGACGGTCGATAAAATTCCCGAAAATGTTGCGGGAAAGGAAGCGATAGGAATTACAGATATTCTACAAAGTTTTGTCTCGCCTAACCTGATTCAATCCATGGCTAATATGGAGATGATTCCTCTCATTATATTTTCCCTGGTTTTTGGTGGGGTCCTGACAACATTGGGAGAGCCGGGAAAGCAGGCGATAGCGTTTTTCGATACGGTCAATAACGCTATTATGAAAATTGTTCATCTTCTTATGTATTTTGCACCGGTTGGAGTGTTTGCATTGATAGCATCTAAACTAGGGGCCGCTGGAGGCGGAGACCTTTTTCTTGCTGAGCTGGCAAAAATTGGGAAATATGCTTGGACAGTTATCCTTGCCTTATTGGTGCATGGTATTGTTGTTTTGCCGACAATTCTTTTCATTGTGACAAGAAGAAATCCCTTCCTTTATTTTAAAAATTTAACTGCAGCGTTGACCACGGCATTTTCGACAGCCAGCAGCTCGGCGACTTTGCCGGTTACCATTGAATGTGCGGAAGAAAACAATCAGGTCAGCCGTAAAACTTCTTTGTTTGTGCTTCCCTTGGGGGCAACAGTAAATATGAATGGCACTGCACTTTATGAAGCGGTAGCGGTTATGTTTATTGCACAGATGATGGGAATAGAAATGGGGTTTTCCGAGCAAATCATTGTTTTGATCACAGCAACTCTGGCAGGAATTGGTGCCGCTGGAATTCCTGAAGCAGGGTTGGTGACGATGGTAATGGTTTTGCAGGCCGTGGGCCTTCCTCTAGAAGGAATTGGTATGTTGCTTTCGATCGATTGGTTTTTAGATCGTTGCAGAACCACGCTCAACGTTTGGGGAGATTCAGTGGGTGCGGCAGTTGTAGATGCATTGGAAGAGAAATGGATTGAGAAAGGAGGGGATCAATGATCACTTTGGCAGTTGTCGGATTAATTGTAGGTATTCTGTCCTCCGTAACCGGTTTGGGTGGGGGATTCATGGTGGTGCCTTTTCTAATTTATCTTGGGCGAGACGCAAAGCTTGCAGTGGGAACCACATTTGTATTTATTTTGCTGGTAGCTATTTCATCTCTCATCGCCCACTATCGATTAGGTAATGTAGATATTAAAACCGGTTTGGTTCTAGCGCTGGGGGGAGTTTTGGGCGCGCAAATAGGTCCGCAGGTTTTACAACATGTTTCCGATCAGAACTTCAAAAAAATATTTTCCGTATTGATGGTGATTACAGCGGTGTGGATGTTTGCAGACTCAAAAAGTTGAGTTAAGCTTCACTCTTTTTACAGGTACCGCGAACCAATCGCACTGCGAACGGGCCTTCCCCAAATTTGTTTATCCAACTGGAACGTCCTTTTACCAGGCTGAACATCATGGCCCGGTCGCCGTTGACAGTGTCTGTCCAGGTGCAGTCGGCCCCCTTAGCCTCAAACTCAGCAGGAATATGTATTTCGCTGTTTCCGAAATCCTTCTGACTGAAGCTTTTATCAAAAATAGTTTTGATATCTTCTAGTTTAGGGATTCTCCAATCGTTGAATCCAGCAAAGTTTGCGGCATTTTGTTCTTCGGCAAATTTTAGGGCTTTTTCCAGATGAATCCATTTTCCCAAAATTTGTCTAGAGTCTTTTTTAAACCAGGTCAACTCTGTTTGAGTGTCTGAAACAGTATCGTTGCCATTGTCGATAAATCGGGACATGGTGAACCTCAAAGTCAGTATTAAAAATTATACTGGGATTATAACAGGTTTTCTTTGGTGGAGGTAAAACGAGAGGGAGAGTTGTGGAGGAAAATAAAAAACCGATAGAGCAGGAACGCTCTACCGGCTTTTAAATTGCTTAAACAAGAACAGATGCTTATTTCAAAGTCGGATGATTGATTTCGCAATCTGCCTGTGAAACCAAGTTTTCCTTCATGTAAGGATTACCAAAAGGATCAATGCGAGGTCCCTTTGTGTTATCTCCACGACAGTCACCAGGAACCAACCCTACAACTACACCTGCATCTTCTACTGATCTCCATTGCTTCCAAGATTGTTCGGTTTGAGACGAGCCGAATTGATAGTCTTGTTTTACACCAGCGATGTTTCGAGCCACACCTGCCTGTGATCGCAAGTTTGATGCATTGGTCAGAGCTCGGTCTTTTGCGCCCATCTGCATAATGGTTTGTCCAACACCCATAACCTGAGCATTGTTAGACTGGGCGTAGGCACCCGGAATGTTGTTGTCTGCTGAGGCAATTGAACCTAATGCCAGAACCCCTACAAAAGCACTTACTGATACAAACGTGATTACTCTCTTCATTACTTTCCTCCCCTTGAAGGATGAATAGGAATTTAAACTGGCCTATCCTAACGATTTGCCTTCCTTCTGAATATAGGTTTAAATCCTTTTTTTATATAGGCTTTATCTTATCATCTATAGGCTTATGTTTTTG